>QIAL01000292.1 GCA_003225535.1 Acidobacteriota bacterium
TCGACTCGTAAGCGGCACTCCACAGGATGCGAGCGGTATTGAAATCCTGCGCGTGTTCCGCCATGTCCGCAGCAAGGACCTTCATAAAGGGATGCGCGCCCGGAATCTTTGAACCCTCTTCGAAAACCTCCCCTGCTTTTTTGAAGTCGTGAAGTTCGGTGTAGTAGACAAAGCCGAGATCATAGTACAGCCGCCAGTTGCCGGGATTGTGCGCGATACCGTAGCGCATCAACTGGACCGCGCGCTCCGGCTGGCCTGCCCCATTGGGAGGAGCTGGAGCAAGAAAGTTGGAGCCAAACTGATAGGCGGGCAGAAGTTGGGGATCGAGCGCTGCCGTAATCTCTAGCAAAGGCGCAAGCTCGTTGTACGTGTGTTCCCGCTTGTAATGACGCTGGCCGAAGTACTGCACGGTGCGCGTCCAGTAGATACATGCCATTAAGCCATCGAAGCCGAGGCTGGCGCGCTGCACCATCTTCGGAGAACTGATGAACAAAGAATCGTCAGTAATGTCGTGGGGCCGAATTCGATCGATGCTCTGCAGCAGGATCACGCTGGAGAACAATGAGACAACAAGGCAAGCTCCCGCCATCAGCGTTGTACGTTTCCGGGAACTCATTTCAGATCCCTGCGGTCGAAGACGAGAACGGCTCCGCTCAACGCCATTGCCGTGTAGAACAGCGTGTACAACGTATTCTGCAGAACGAGCTGCCAGCTGATCGGCTGCTGGTGCGCGACCGCGCTGATCACGTTCAAGGCCGAGAAGTTAGGCACGAGGTAGGCCGCGCCGGTGGCAACCCAATGCGTCAGGCCATGGGCCAGCGTGGCAAATCCCCGGAGGTCATCTGCGAAGCTTCCGATGATGAAGAGCGAAAACGCGAATACGGCCGATAGCAACGGCGACGAAAAGGATGAGAACAGCAGCGCGAGTGCGCAGATAATCAGGAATTGAAGAATGATGAAGTAAAGAGCAATGAAAATCGAGGAGTCAGCGCCGGAGAATCTGTGAGCGACATAGAACAGGGCTCCGAAGACTCCTAGCGCCATGAAGAAGGTATTGACGACAAGCGTTCCAGCCAACCCAAAGAACTTTCCGACGATGAACTCCCACCGCCGGACCGGCCGCGAGAGCACCGTGTAAAGCGTGCGCTTTTCGATTTCCTTCGAGACCAAGCCGATCCCAACGAAAATGGCGATGACCATGCCGAATAGGGACACGGCTGTCAAGCCGAGATTGATGACCACCAACCGCTCGATTTCGATCGAGATCTGTCCGATGAAAATAGCCGCTGCAGAAATCAGGACGGCGAATGCGATCAGGTTATAGAGAACGCGATCGCGAACCGCTTCGCGAAAAGTGTTAGACGCAATGTGGGCAATACGCGCGTTCATGCCGAGGTCCCCGCGGTGGTTTGAGAATGCTGCAATTTCTCGACAAAGTAGGATTCCAGCGATGTGCGCAACGGGATGATAGAAATCAGACGCAGGCGCTCCCGGCGAAGGACGTCAATGGCCGCGTCCTGCTGGTTTTCCGAAATCACGGTACGTACAGTCTCGCCGGTCACATGGAATTCTGCGCTCAGAGCTTTCATCGAGGCCGGGACTTGTGTCCCTTGCCAGACTACTTCGACCTTCCCTTGCACGGACTTGGTTAGCTCTTCCACCGCTCCCACGCCGCGCAGTTCCCCTTTATTGATGATGGCCACACGATCGCAAAGAGCCTCAGCGTCGGAAAGAATGTGGGTCGAGAAAAAGACCGTCTTTCCTTCTTGCTGCAATTGCAGAATGAGGTCGCGAACGTCGCGCCGGCCAAGAGGGTCTAGCCCGGACATCGGCTCATCCAGAAAAACCAGCTTTGGACTGTGCAGTATGGCCTGTGCAATTCCGGCGCGCTGCAGCATGCCTTTCGAGAATTTGCGCAGCTGTATGCCTTTGATATCAGTCAGTCCCACTCGCTGGAGGACTTCCTCGACCCGGTTCTTTCGATCTTTGGCAGGAACCCCGGAAAGTTGCCCGTAGTAGTCCAGCAATTCATGCGCGGTCAAATAGTCGTAGAAGTACGGCTGTTCGGGAAGAAAGCCAATTTGCGCCTTGACCTCGGGATCGGTCCAGTCTTTGCCCAGGATTCGCGCCGTTCCGGCGGTAGGAGAAACCAACCCCATGAGCATCTTCAAAGTTGTCGTTTTTCCGGCACCGTTGGGGCCCAGAAAACCGAAGATCTCTCCGTCTTCCACCGTTAGATGAAGTGGTTGCAGAGCGCGCTTCGGGCGTTTGCGCCAGAAGCCCACCATGTATGTCTTTTCCAGGCCGAGGATTTCGATAGCAGCCATTGTTTAAATGACGTTTGGAGAATGACTTCGAGAAGATTATAAGCAATCAAGCGGGGCTCGGAACCCCGCATTCGGTTACGAGGGTCACATCTTGCCCCGAAGAGAGAGAGGGCGAAATCCAGTGCGCGGCAAGCCTGGACCTCCCGGTGCCGAGACGATTCTCACTTTGACTTGAAATCCTTTGAATCACTGGGCCACTGGAAAGGCAATGCAAGCGGGAAGATTTGCCACCGGCACGTCACCAGGATTTCCCATTTGCGAGCGAAGGACGCCGTCGTTTGTCGAGCAGAAATCACGATTTCCGCTCGAATGTACAACCATCGGCGCTGCGCCGATCACGTACGCGGTGTTGATCGTGGCTCCTCCGGTCATAACCCCTGTTGCCAGACAGGCCGCTGTCAATAAGACAAGCCGTGGTTGCTGACGGTGTGCAGGGGGGCGGACCTCCAAGCGAGGCAATGTCGGGCGAATAGCCAACGGTGGGGTAGGCCGTGTAATAGGCCGCCTCGGCACTCCTGGTCGCACTCAAGCATCCTGCGGCGGACGATTCATGAGCTGACATCCTGGCCTGCAACAGGCTGGGAATTGCGATCGCAGCGATGATCAGAATGATCGCCACCACGATCAGAAGTTCGATAAGTGAGAATCCCTTATGGAAACGCATTCAATTCTCCTGAGAACGCGAATCGACCTCGGACGCGGGGGTGGCGCCGCAAATTATCTTGCAGTTGTTTTACCAACCTGGAAGTTAAGGCTGAAACCTTGGTAACCAGTGACCTTGGGCGGCGCGGGTAAGAAGATGAACGGAAAGGAAAAACCGACAGGAGCGGCATTTCATCCGCCGCTCCTGGCCTTTGGGTCCTGATCGAGATTTACTGATTCAGTGGATTGAAAGTCTGAATCCCGGCTTCCGTATTCGAGCAAATGCCCGCGGGATCGACCCGGATCACAGCGTCCTCTTCGGCGCAAAAGGCACGTATGCCGGTTTGATTCACGGTAATAGGCGCAGCCTGAATGGTGTACCCGATGTTAACGCCGCCTGCGACAGATCCTGCTCCCGTGACAAATCTGTAACCGCTCTTGCCGCTGCCAGCCGGATTGCCATTGTTAGCCAGCACCGAGTCGATCAAGCAACCGGTGTTCTGGCTGGGAATGCAAGCCGCACCGAGAGGACCTCCCAGATTCACGAGAGCCGCGGCATAGCCCACGGTCGGATATGTGCTCTGATAGGTGATTTCTCCGGTGGTGATAGTGCGGACCGATGCCACCGCGGATGACTCGTTGGCGGCCATGCGTGCTCGCAGAAGGTTCGGAATGGCTATGGCGGCAATGATGAGAATGATCGCCACCACAATCAGCAACTCGATCAGTGAAAAGCCTTTTTGTTTTCGCATTTTTTCCCTGGGATGTTTTTCAGCCTGCCATCGATTTTCCTGGCTCAACTCTCAGCCGGATTTTTTACCCTACCGTTTGGATGCAATTGGATGCAACAGGCCACTTTCCGCGCCCAGCAAGGCGCAACGCGTATTGTAACCTTTCGCCGGGCGGTTTAGCGGCCGAAAAGTGTGGGTCCGGACCCCACTTTCGTGGGGGCACAGACAAAGAACGCGCGAACGATCAGCTCTTGCAGGTGAATACCAGGATTCGTGCTGGGAAGAGACCGCGACCAGGAGAAAGAAAAGAGCAGCGAACTCTCGTTCGCTGCTCCGTTTGTACCCTTCCCCGAGGTACTTCGCCTGCAAAATCCAACTCCCGCCGCTACTGATTGAGAGGGTTGAAAGTCAGGATGCCGGCTTCAGTGTTGGAACATACCCCGGCTGGGTCGACGCGCACGACCGCATCTTGCTCGGCACAAAAGGCACGCACACCGGTTTCGTTGAGGATCAGAGGCTTCGCCAGGATCGTGTAACCGACATTGAGCCCGGCCCCGACCGTTCCAGCGCCTGTCGTAAATGCGTACCCGCTCTTGCCGCTGCCACCCGGGTTGCCGTTGTTGGCAAGCACGGAGTCAATCACGCAGGCTGTGGCCTGGGAAGGAACACAGGCTGCACCCAGGGGGCCGCCCAGATTCGGGAGAGCCGCAGCGTAGCCCACCGTGGGATACGTGCTCTGATAGGTGATCTCTCCCGTGTTGATGGTGCGCAGGGAGGAGACCGCAGAAGACTCATTGGCCGCCATACGGGCTCGCAGAAGATTCGGAATGGCGATCGCGGCAATGATCAGGATGATTGCCACTACGATCAGAAGCTCAATCAGTGAAAAACCATGTTGTTTTCGCATCAGTTTGCGCCGAAGATCATTCTGACATTTCAGTGGCATTTGCCGTGCCAAACTAAGAGCCAGCCTAATAGGCTAAGCTGTTCATTTTTAGTTGGTTCAGAGAAGAAACGGAAGGAGCACTGCAAGCCGGCATTGTCGTGAATTGGGAGTCCCGACAATTTCTGTCATCAGCCAGTGAGTGAACGAAGCGATTGACGAAGCGGCAATGTATTGGGTCGCGCGAAGATTGCGGCGTAAAAAACAAAAGAGCAGCGAACTTGCGTTCGCTGCTACGTGGCTTGTACCCTCCCCCTTCGGTGTTCGAGCACACACCAGCCGGGTCGACGCGAACCACTGCATCTTCCTCAGCGCAGAAGCCACGAATGCCAGTCTGGTTGATCGTGATCGGGACCGCCTTTACGGCGTACCCGACGTTGACGCCATTTGCTACTGTGCCAGCACCGGTGGTGAACAGGTAACCGCTCTTGCCGCTGCCAGCCGGGATGCCGTTGTTTGCAAGCACGGCGTCAATCAAGCAAGCTGTGGCTTGTGCAGGGACGCAAGCCGCGCCGATCGCGCCGCCAAGGGCGAGCAGGGTCGAAGAAAAGCCGACCGTCGGATAGGTCGAGTTGTAGGTGACTTGCGCTGTATTGATGGTACGGAGCGAAGCGACAGCAGACGACTCATTGGCCGCCATGCGGGCGCGAAGCAAGTTCGGAATAGCGATTGCTGCAATGATCAGGATGATTGCCACCACGATCAGCAGCTCGATTAGTGAGAAACCCTTCTGTTTCCGCATCTCGATTTTTCCCCTCGTAAAGTTCTGTTTTTAAAGTCTCTGCGAACATCGCAGCCGTCCTGATGTTTGCATCTGCCTCGCCAAAGCCGCCAGTTACCTTCGTTCTGGGTACTTTTTGGAGATGTTGGACGGCCAATGCTCTGGCAAAATCCGTCGCGGGAACTGACAATTCCTGTCATCCGGGATTAAGGCGGTCCAGCTTTGGAAAGCCGGGATACCAACTGGTTATGCCTTAGAATGTTGCGGCGCCGTTCTCCAGACTAATCATGGAAATCACTGCCGACACCTTTCGCATCGAGAGCAACATAGAGGATGCGTGGACACTGCCGTCGGTTCTTTACACCGATTCGACTGTATTTGCTGCCGAGCAAGCAAAAATCTTCTCGCGAACCTGGCAGGTCGCTGGACACTGCAGCCAAGTCGCGAAGCCCGGAGACTACTTCACAACGGAAGTGGCTGGCGAACCTCTGGTGTTTGTGCGCGGATCCGATGGGAAGCTGAGAGGTTTCTATAATGTGTGCCGGCATCGCGCCGGTCCTCCCGCTGAGGGTTGCGGTTCACGCAAGTTGTTTCGCTGCGCCTATCACGGGTGGACGTATGACCTCGACGGCACGCTGATCAATGCCACTGAGATCGAAGGCGTCAACGGGTTTCGTCCAGAGGACTTCGCGCTGGCGCCAGTAAGAACCGAGGAATGGTCCAACCTCGTATTCGTGAACCTTGATCCGCAGGCGACACCACTGCTTCAGACTTTGGGCGAGTTGCCCAGGCAGACTGGCAAATTCCCATTCACGAAAATGACACTCTTCGAGCGTCGCACGTATGACATGAAGTGCAATTGGAAGGCATACGTTGACAACTACCTGGAGGGGTACCACTTGCCGAGCGTCCATCCAGGGCTCAACCGGGAACTGGACTTCAATTCGTACGTAGTGGAACCGCATTCCGGATACGTGCGACAGTTCAGCCCAATCCGCGGAACTCAGCCCGGCGACACAACTCCCCGACGATATCAGGAGGCGCGTGAGGACTTAACGACCGACTACTTCTGGGTCTTCCCCAACTGGATGCTCAACTGCTATCCCGACAATGTTTCGCTGAATATTGTGCTGCCACTCGAACCAGAGCGGACGCTGGCCGTCTTTGAATGGTATCTGCCGGAGAAGGAGCACACATTACCTGCGGCTAAAGCGTCAGTAGAATTCAGCGATCAGATTCAAATTGAGGACATCGGGATCTGCGAAGCTGTTCAAAAGAATCTGCGATCTCGTAGTTACTCGCGCGGTCGATTCAGCGTCAAACAGGAAAAGGGAGTTCACGCTTTTCATCGGATGTACGCTGACCTCATGCAACGTGCCTAAGTGGCCGAAAACCACCAGGGTTGGCCAAGGTCGGCCAATTCCATTGACGATCCTCGGTTCCTACTGCTGTGTTCCGCTGCTTTCCCATTGAGAACAAAGGATTTGCATCTTCCATGAACAGCGTGTCTTTGGCATGGGAGTTGCCATTCACCTGATGAGAGATTTTTCGCATTCATGCAATTCTGGAACAGGGTCGGGCGGGAGATCATTATGAAAACCAGACTCACGAGTAGATTCGCAATCCTGGCTTTAGCGCTATCGGGAGCGATGTCGATTGGCGCATTGGCGCAGACGACCGAAGAGGGGCCGGGACCTTCGGAGCAGCCTAGTGCTCCAATGGAAATTGGACAGGGGCAAGAACAGGGACCAGATTCTCAGCCCTATGATGACTCTAACGCGCAGCCGACAGAAGCGCAGCCCGGCGGCCCGTCCGGTGAGGCTCCGGCGGCGACGGATCAGGGCGTGGGGCGCATCAGCCTGATCCACGGGGATGTCTCGACTCAGCGCGGCGACTCGGGCGACTGGTCGGCTGCCGCTCTGAATCAACCATTGATGACGGGTGACAAACTTTCGACGGGCGACAATGCCCGCGCCGAAGTGCAGCTCGACTTCGCAAATACGATTCGCTTCGCGGCAAATACAAAAGCCAATGTCGCCAATCTAACGAAAAAGAACATTCAGATTCAGGTTGGAGAGGGTCTCGCCACCTACGCAGTTTCAAAAGACAGTGAAGCAGAGCCCGAGATCGATACTCCGAATGTCTCCATCCATCCATCGCATCATGATGGTGTGATTCGTATCGAAGTGCATCCGGACGGCGACACAATCGTGATTGTACGCAAGGGCGAGGCGCAAATCGCCACGCCGCAGGGAAGCACTGAAGTGCGAAGTGGCGAGATGGCGACGGTTCGTGGCACCGCCGAGTCCGCGCAGTATAAGATTGCATCCGCTCCGGATCGTGACGATTGGGACCGCTGGAACAGCGATCGCGATCACATCATTCGCGATGCGAGTTCCTGGCGGCACACGAACCGCTACTACACCGGAACTCAGGATCTCGATACCTATGGCCACTGGCGACACGTCGATGACTATGGCGACGTTTGGTATCCAGACGAGCCGGGAGACTGGGCACCCTATCGCAATGGAAACTGGGTTTATCAACCCTACTATGGCTGGACGTGGGTAGGCTACGAGCCGTGGGGCTGGGCACCGTATCACTACGGACGCTGGATGTATAACGGTGGCTGGGGATGGTGGCCCGGACCGGTGTACGCCGGGTATCAACCGTTCTGGGCGCCGGCGTACGTTTCGTTCTGGGGATGGGGTGGTGGCTGGGGTTTCGGTGTTGGTTTTGGAGGCTGGGGTGGATTCGGCTGGCTCCCGCTCGGTCCTTGCGATTGGTACCACCCGTGGTGGGGTGGATACCGTGGGCGCTTCGGTGTGGTGAATGTGACGAATGTTCACGTGACCAACATCCATAACTATGGTGGTATCCACCCGCTGCACAACGGAATGCGATTCTCGAACCTGGCGAATCTGCATAACGTACACGTTGGCCGCGCGATGTCGACAGTCAACGCAGGCCACTTTGGAGCGGGCAGGGTTGGTTCGGTAGCAGCTCGGCCGGAACAGTTGCGTGGAGCTCGGATGATGGCGGGCAACCTTCCAGTCGTTCCGTCGCGGGCGAGCCTGTCGGCTAGCGGACGTCCGGCATCGTCGGCGACGATCCGCAACGGTGGGGCGCAGCGTTTCTTCGGATCGCACAACAACATCTCGCGTCCGGTCTCGTTCCAGCAGCAGACCGCCAGCCTGCGGCAGACGATGCAGCAGAGCCACGTGGGTGCAGTACCGGCGGGCGGACGCTCGAACGCCGCATTTGCCGGACGTGGTCCTAGCGCGGTTGGGACCATGCAAAGGCCAAGTGCTGGAGTTGCGAATCGGCAGGCGGGCACCTTTGGCAACCGGAATGTGCCGAACCAGAATGCGCAGACCGGCGCATATCGGCCGTCCGCTGGTAACAACAGCGCATCCCGGCCTGAGCCGCAGCGCGGTACAAGCCAAGCGGCTCCCGTCCAGAACCGTGGCGGCTTCCGGCCTTTTACGCCACCGAGCGGAAATAACCGCTCTGTCGGCAGCAATAGCAGCGCATCCCGACCTGAGCCGCAGCGCGGAACTAGTCAGGCGCCGCCTGTTGAGAACCGCGGTGGCTTCCGGCCATTCACGCCGCCAAACGAGAACAACCGCTCCTCTGGCGGAAACACCAGTGCTTCGCGGCCAGAGCCGCAACGTGGAACAAGTCAGGCGGCTCCCGCTGAGAATCGCGGCGGATTCCGTCCGTTCAATCCTCCATCGAGAAGTGAAGTGTCGCGAGGTGGGACGAGCAACAGCAGCGGTGGCGGGTATTGGAATCGGACGGCTCCCAGTTCGAGCGCCCAGCCGCGCAGCTACTCGGATGGCTACGGGCGAGGATCGTCACGCCCGCAGCTCGACATGCGTCAGCCAATCGTGCGAAGCCCGTCGTACGGCGGAGGCGGATATCCGCGCGGAAGTTATAGCCCGCCCAGCTACGGTGGATCGCGCAGCGCACCGGGCTACTCGCGGCCGAGTTATGGCGGCGGTGGTGGAGGCGGGGGTGGCCACTCGAGCGGCGGAGGTGGAGGTCATTCCGGAGGTGGTGGACATTCCGGCCACCACTGAACGCGTTGATCGCAAGTTGATGTAAAACGAAGTGAACGATAGAGGCGAGAAGGGCGTGCTCAAACGGCACGCCTTTTCTCTTTAGCGAGATTTGTTGCGAGGTCTATTTCACGCTACGCCTGGGCTGCGTCCGGCGGACAGCCGAAGGCGGCTGTCCCCATATTCCTTCTGCCTCCTACGGTCTTGCGTACGCAGGACTGTCCGGTTCGGGGCGGTCGTAGTCGTGTCCGTACTTGTTCTTATGGGCTACGGCTAGATCCGATTCAGGCAGCGCAAAGGTCCCAAGGGTTGACTGTCCCGGAGCAATGGTGATCTCTCGTACCATGGCGCGGAGAGCATCAGGCGCCACACCCGCATGAAAAATCTGAAATTGGTATCGTCCTGGCGGGACATCGGAGATGGCTAAATCGCCGCGCGCGTCAGAGATGGCATAGTAAGGCGTTGCCACGGCGATCACCACCGCGCTCATCTCCGCATGAATGTTGCAAAAGATAAAAGAAATTCCTGGCTTGTCGAATTGAACGAAGCGCGTTGTTCCGCTCTCATAGAGCCCGAGGTCGAAACGTTTCCCCTCAAACAGAGAGAATACGTTGTGGAAAAAGGGATCACGGTTCGGGAATTCCACTTTGCCACCCGCAGGTATCACGAGGAGTGAAGGCTGGAAGCTTTTGTTCTTTTGAACCAGTTGAGGGATGTGCGTCTGCTGTGGCGGCTGGACTCCCGTTCCCACCGGTGTCAGCCAAATTACCGCTTTGGAGGAATCTTTCAAGCGGTGTCCCGCCTTTGTTAGATCCACGTGCGCACGCAGAGACTCCTGACCATGCACGCTGCTGGCTACAAGGAGCAGGGAACCCAGCGGGGCAGCGAAATGTAAGGTTCGTAGCTTCAAAACAGTATCCCGACCGAGAGATTCACTTGGTTGGTAGAACTACTGCTGCTATAGACGGGGAAAGTGCGGAGACGTCTGAGTTCCGCCGAGAAAACCAAATCAGAGCGAGGGCGGAAGACGACGTTGCCTAGGGCTCCGCGGTTGCGGCCAATGATCAAGCCGGAATTGTTCTGATCAGTGGCGAAGCCTCGGATTTCGGCGGTAAATGCGTCGTCTTGAGCAACAACCCCGTTGAATTCGAGTTTTGGAGTGAGTTGAAACTTGAGCTGCGTCCATCCTCCCGCTGTATTTACACCGCGGAGTGGGCTATACGGCAGGGAGCCACTGAATACGACGGAGGTTCCAATGCCACCTCCGAGGCCGCCGATCCCGCGCCCTCGATAAAGCTCACCCGACAACTGAACACGCGGAACAATGGGCACCTGCCAGTCCGCCATGCCGGCCCAGGCGTCAACGTATCTTCCCCATGTCCAATCTTGCCGGCCATAGTACCCTGCGACTCCGATGCTCAAAGGGTGTTGTTGCACTGGGCGCGACCACGCCGTGCGAAAAGCGTATGCGGGCTGACCGGACATTTCTCCCGCTTGCGCAGTGCGTTCAAAGGAGCTGTAATTAAGCTCCCAATCGAGGTTGTCGAGAATTCCGGCCTGCAACGTAATGGTCTGCTGATCCGACACCGAGAAACGGTGTTCGGCTCGCAGTTGAGGTGTCCAACCCCATAGATTTCCTGTGAAAGCAAAGGTGGGCGTAGCCAGAGAGGCGAACGAAGTCGGCGACAGGGGAGAAATGAAAAGAGAATCCTGCCCTGCGACGACCGAAGTGTGATCCCAGTCGAGCCGGACGTTAGCGGTTTGCAGCCGGACAATGCCGAAGTTCACCCCGTTTCCGGTGGCTGGAAATCCGCCGGCAAAATCAAACTGCACATCCGCCGAGGTTTTCGCACCAGCGACATTGGGACCGAAAATCTCCAGACCGATTTCTGACTGTCGCAGAGTCGCCCCGACCGTGGCTCGAGGAAAGAAATTGCGCACCGGAAGCGAGTAATCGGGGAAGTCCGCACTATCGGAGCCGCCTACATTACGGAATGCGTTCATCAAAACGATGCCGTGCAGGCGTGCGCGATATTTCGATGCGGTTTCCACTTTTGTTTGATATTGTTCGTCGATCTTCGAACCGATCAGGGAGGTCGATTCCTCCAGCTTCTGTACTCGTTGCTCGAGAGGAGTTGCGGATTCGACGGCTGCGACAGCGCTGCTCTCTGGCACCGTCTGTGTCGCCATCTCGGAGTCTTTACCTGCGGCGGGCTGTTCCAACAACGTGCGCGTTGCCTGCAAGTCCTGGCGCAGTTGGTGCATTTCCGCCCGGGACTGCGCATTTTCGGTGCGCATCTCTTCGACTAGCTGTTGGAGTTGGTGGACTTGATCCTGCAACTCTCTGATTGCCGGGTCGCCCGAGCCTGTCGCGACCGCCCCTGATGCCTGCTGGGCTGAGCCAAGCGAGTGGAACAAAACTATAGCGGTAACCGCCAATGCGGCCCCGCGAAGTGTAGAGGTCATAGGGCTCATCACACCGTCCTCCTGCTGCACTCATCCGGAGCCGAATACTTTTCACGAAAACAGATTCGCGTCACACCCCCGGATGCGAAACCGAATTTTGGGTGGCACTCTGCTCCGCGGGCATAACGGGAGATATTTCTAGGCTGAAGTCGTTGGTGCCCCGCATTGCTTCTTGGGCACGTCCCCGCAGCACCATGCGAAAAACGGTCTTGCGTTCCGGCGTGCGCTCTACGAAGATCTCACCGCCGTGATCCTGAACGATCTTCTGGACCACCGCTAGTCCTAAACCAGTGCCGTTTTCTTTGCCATAGCTCACGAAGGGATGGAACAGCTTTTCTCGTATGGATTCCGCAATGCCCGGCCCATTGTCCGACACCGCGATTGTGATCGCCCCGGAGATCTCGCCCGCCATAACTTCGACCTTGCCTCCGAGCGGCGGCGCTGCTTCACAGGCGTTCAGCAGCAGATTGTACAAGGCGCGTTCCAGCTTGCGTTGGTCAAACCATCCCGAAACATGCGGCCCGCAGAGCACATCGATGGATCGCGCATGGTGCCGGGGATGTAGACGAACTGCCTGGACGGACCGCTGTATAGTTTCGAGCACATTGCCGTGGGCCGGACTCAATGATTCGCGCGTGCGTGCGAACTCAAGAAGCGAGTCGATCAGATCGGTCATCAGGTTCACGCCCGTGCGTACCTCCTGGTACAACTCCTCGCGCTGAACTGGCGTCAGGTGGCTGTCAACCAGGAACTCAGAGTTGGCCACAATCGCAGCCAACGAGTGGCGCAGATCATGCGAAATCGAACTCGCCATTCGGCCGATCGTCGCCAGTTGCTCGGACTCCAGCAAATCCCGCTGACTCTTTAGAAGGCTGCTGCGCATCCGGTCAAAAGCGCGTGTCAGTTCGGCGACCTCATCTCCTCCACGCTGATCTAATGGGTGGTGGAAGTCGCCACCTTCCAGCGCTCGAACGCCCGCAACCAAGCCACCCAAGGGCCGGGTGAATGTATGAGAGATAAAGAAGACCAGTCCACTTCCGACCAAGATTGCTGCAAAGCCGAGCAGAATGAGATAGCGATTCAGTTGGCCAAGAAATTTCGTCGCCTGATCATAAGATTCAAGGACGCTGAGGCGAACCTGCGTCGTTCGAGAGACGGACAAATCCAGTGAAGTTGCCAGGAAGCGTTCCTTGCCGATCTCTACATCATGTGGCGCCTCCTGAGGCGAACCGGTAATGAATGCCCTCAGATTTACACCTTGCACCTGGGCAGCAGGCAGCGTGGTTGCGATTACTTCGTCTCCGCAAGAAAAAGCGACCTGACTGCCCGCAACCTTGCTTACATAAGCGGCAAGCCAGTCGTTGATCTCGTAGCCAACCACCAGAAATCCCAACAGTGTTCCTTCGGTGCGTGAGCCTCGATAAATAGGCTGGATGAATGTCTGATAAAGGTGATGATCCCCGAACCACCAGTGGCTGCCTTCTCCGCGGTCTTCTTCCAGTGACTGCTGAAAATACTTTTCCGCAGCCTCCCTCGTGAAGCCGGGTGTGTTGGTGTGCAGGGCAACGACCCTGCCGCTCTCATTGACCAGCACGAATAGATCGGAACTGGCAATCCGCCACACGTCGCGCGATGCATCCTGGATGGTGAGCGGATCGGAATTGCTCATGATGGAGCGCGTGATGGGCAGGTCCGCCATCAGAGCGACATCATTGGTCAGCATGGTCTCGCGTTCGTGGCGAAAATCCTGAAATGCTGACACGGAATCGCGCAGGTTGATGGCAATACTCTGCCTGACGTGCGTCTGCACGCTTCGCTGCACCAGCATGAAGCTGGTGATCGTGAGGCCGGCTGTGATCACCAGCATCGAGATCAGGAACCGCGTGCGCAGGCGTACGCGAGGCAAGAGCGCCCGGCCTGCGGGTCCTGGAGCATTGGCAGACGAATGGAATACGGGCTCAGAGGAGGGGTTCACGGGATCAACGAACGAACTTATACCCCATTCCGTGTACCGTCCGGAAATGCACCGGGCTCGATGGGTCTTTCTCCAGTTTCTGGCGGAGTTTCAGAATGTGATTGTCCACGGTTCGCGTAGAGGGATAATTCTGGTATCCCCAGACCTCGTTCAGCAATTCGTCGCGGCTGATGACCCGCTCGGCATTCTGCACCAGGAACTGAAATGTCTTGAATTCCTGAGCCGTCAATATCACCGGCGTCCCGTCGCGTTTCACTTCCATCTTCTTAAAGTCAGCAGTGATGTCGTCGAAGCTGACGACCTGTGCCTCCGGCACGACGCGAGTAGTGTGGCGCAAGGCAGCACGGACTCGGGCCAGCAGTTCTCGAGGACTGAAAGGCTTGGTGACGTAGTCATCAGCCCCCAGTTCAAGCAGCAGGACCTTGTCAGAAACATCGCTTGCCGCACTTAGAACGACGATGGGTAACGTCGGCGAAATCGCCTTTATTTCCTTGCAGACATCGCTCCCGGAAAGTTTGGGAAGACGCAGGTCCAGAACCACCGCAGCGGGCGCCGAAGCATGAAAGCTGTCGATTGCCGATTTGCCATCCGATTGCGTTTCTACCGCATAGCCCTCGGTTTCAAACAACCGGCGGAGCGCTTTTTGAACAGCGGGATCATCCTCGACAACCAGGATGCGCCCGGTCGGCTTGGCTGCAGGGACTGGAGTGACTGTTCTACCCATACCGAATGGCGTTGCGAGATTCCCCATAGAAAAACCTTCCAATCTGTGAGAGGGAAAAACCTCCGGACAGCGTCGCGCCATCCGGAAGCACCATTTGACTTTTTGAAGCTTACAACCGTTTGACGACAGTTCTGGTGAAAGGCTTCAGCATTTGACATTCTTTTTACAAGTTCAAGACAGTGTTAAAAACGGGTACGGAGGGCGGCGTGCATGCAGCGTGGGCTTTCTCTATTCCGTCACCTGCGCGGCACAACTAAAGGACGAACCTATGGAGTCATACCATTTCTACCGTATGGCAAGCATCCGCAAGAAAACCTTACTCTTGGCAAGCTTTTCGCAGGGCTTTCAGCCTAACCAGCTGCAATCCTGCTAATCGTCTGCTAGGAGTTAGTCCATGAAGTACGCCACCGTAGTCCTGCTTCTTGTTTCATGTTTTGCCCTGACGAACCTGGCAACAGCCAGCAGCACGATTGATTTCAGCAATGG
>QIAL01000217.1 GCA_003225535.1 Acidobacteriota bacterium
TCGCGACTTTCTTGCTCGCAACCTCGGTGGCAATGGACGCCGCTCCGCTGCCCACGACGGCAGCTTCCAGTGTCCATCCGGTCGCAGCGGCAATCGCCTGTCCGGCGGTAATGGTTTCCCACGAAACGCGATTCAACCTGCCTTCGCGCTGTTCGACAACCACGAGAATCGTATCTGCCATAAAGTCAGCTCTTGGCTTCCAACCCTTAAACATGTGGGGACAGCCGCCATCGGCTGTCCGCCGAGCAAAGCTCGGCTCGCGGGCAAGAGTGCCCGCGCCACACTCACAAAACTCTCAACTCATTCCGCAACTTATCCACCAGCTTCTTCGCAATCTCGCCTGGAGATCCTTCAATATGCTCTGTCTTCTTCGTTTTCTGCGGGATATATAGCTTCTCAATCTTCTGCAGATTCTCTCCCAGAGCCGACTGCACCTCGGCCAAAGACACCTTCCGCAACGGCTTGTTCTTCGCCTGCTTGATGCCGATCAGGGTGGCATACCGCAACTTGTTGATGCCCGACTGAATCGTCAGCACCGCCGGCGTAGGCATATCGACAAACTGGAAGTATCCCGCTTCGAGTTCGCGCTTCACGCGAATCCCGCTCTCACTTTTCTCGATCTGCATGATGATGGTCGCGTGCGGCCATCCGAGCAACTCCGCCAGAATGACACCGGTCTGCGCGTATCCGTAATCATCCGACTGCAGCCCGGTGAAGATCAGGTCAAACTGCTCGTCCTTAATCGCCGCAGCAATGGCCTTTGCCGTGTTGAAGGCGTCAAGACCAACGAATTTGTCGTCTTCGAGATGAATCGCGCGATCCGCGCCCTTGGCCAGCGCCTCGCGCAGCACCTGCTGCGCCCGCGCCGGACCGCTCGTGATCACCACAACCTCGCCTTTATGCTTCTCTCGCTGCCGCAGCGCCTCTTCGAGCGCATAGGCGTCCGGCTCGTTGACCTCGTAGGAAACGTCTTCGCGAATCCACGTGCCCGAGTCATTGAGCTTCAGGGGTGCATCCTTCTGCGGCACCTGCTTCATGCAAACCAGAATCTTCAAGAGAATTTCTCCCTAGACCGGTGGCGTGCTTCAACCACGGCAAAACCTGTCAGTATAAATGACGCACAAGGTGCCTAGGAAATCCATGGAACGCGAGAATTCGTAGAGACGTTGCAAGCAACGTCTCTACGGTTACCTCTTTGTGATCCTAATCACAGACTCCCACGACTCCCTCCGTCAGCATGGCCGAGAGACCTTATGCCTGACGACCACTTCTCCGCCATGCGCCAAAGCATCATCGACGGCGCCCCCGACACGGCGTCCAGCCTGGCGCGGGAAGCCGTAGCTTCCAGCATCCCACCCATCGACGCCATCAATAAAGGATTCGTCCCCGGCATGCACGACGTCGGCGAGCAGTTCGCCCACGGACAAATGTTTCTCCCTGACATGATGGCTTCCGCCGAAGCGATGCGCGCCGCCATGGCCGTGCTCGATCCCGAACTCAAGAAATTAGGCACAGAGCGCCCGAGAGCCGGCATCGTCGTGCTTGGCACGACGAAAGGCGACATCCACGAAATCGGGAAAATTCTCGTCGGGACGATGCTGACGGCTCACGGATTCCAGGTTCACGACCTCGGCGTAGACGTCGCGGGCGAGAAGTTCGCCGCCAAAGCGCGCGAACTGAAAGCCGACATCGTCGGCGTCTCAGCGCTTCTGACCACGACGATGCGCAACCAAAAAGGTGTAGTAGAGGCGCTGGAAAAAGAGGGCTTGCGCTCGCAAGTAAGAGTCGTGGTCGGAGGCGCTCCCGTCACCCGCCGCTGGGCCGAAGAAATCGGCGCCGACGGCTACGCCAAAGACGCCATGAGCGCAGTCACGCTGGCGCACGAGTTAATGCAGCAGAAGTTGCAAATCGTGTCGTAGAGACGTTGCTTGCAACGTCTCTGCCGCCAGCGCCACAGGCTCGCGGATTCAACGACACTGTCAGCAGAGACGTAGCAAGCTACGTCTCTACAGGAACTACACATGCGACCCAAGCTCGAACTCCTTGACAAACCGCTGATCGAGCGCATTCTCGACGAAGCCTTCCAACTCATCGAAGACCCCGGCGTGCGCGTCGCCCCCTACGTCGAAGACTTGCTGCGTTCCGCCGGCATCACGGTGAAAGAGGGCGTCGCGCACATTCCCGAAGTCCTTGCCCGCCGCCTGCTCGATCTCGTTCCGCGCGGATTCTGCCTCTATGACCGCCTCGGCAAGCCCGCAGTCCACTACACGGGAGACACGGTTCACTTTGATCCCGGCTCGTCTTGCCTGAACATTCTCGATCCCGAAACGCAGCGGCCCCGCCCAGCCATGTCCACTGATCTCGTGCGCCTGGTGCAGGTCGCCGAGATGCTGCCTCAGTTTGCAGCGCAGTCCACCGCGATGGTCTGCAACGATATCCCGCCGGAAATCGGAGACTGGTACCGCCTGCTTCTCGTTCTGTGGTATTCCGAAAAGCCCGTGGTCACAGGAGCATTCTCCGCCTCAAGCCTGAATACGCTGATCGATCTGCTCGCCATTGAAAGCGGAGGCCGCGAGACTCTTCGGCGAAATCCCCGCGCTATCTTCGATGTCTGCCCATCCCCGCCCCTGAACTGGTCGGAATTCGCTTCAAAGAACCTCGTCGATCTCGCCCGCGCCGGGGTTCCCGCCGAAATCGTCAGCATGCCGCTGGCCGGCGCGACTGCTCCGGTCACGCTCGTCGGTTCGGTGGTGCAGCACGCCGCCGAGTGCATCAGCGGCATCACCATTCATCAACTTGCGCAGCCCGGTTCTCCCATCGTCTGGGGAGGCGCGCCGGCCATCTTCGACATGCGCACCGGAAAGACTCCCATGGGCGCCATCGAAACAGCGATGCTCGACCTGGCCTGTTCGCAAGTCGGAAAGTATCTCGGCCTGCCGACGCATGCCTACTTGGTCGCAGGCGATGGCGGTGTCGTCGACGCGCAAGTCGAGATGGAAAGCGGGATGTCGGCAGTGCTCGGAGCGCTCGCCGGCATCAACATGATCTCTGGCGCCGGCATGCTGGACTTCCTCGCGTGCCACAGCATCGAGAAGCTCGTCATCGATGCCGAAGCCATCGCCTCCGCGCAGCGCCTGATCGAAGGCATTCAGCCCCGCGGCGTTTCCCTGGCAGTCGACATGTTCGCGCAGACGGGCCTGCAAGGCGACTTTCTGAAGCTAAAAGAAACGCGCACACTCTTCCGCAAAGAGCAGCACTTTCCCTCAGGAGTCATCGACCGCGGACTTCCATCTCCGGACGGAACCACTCCCGACATCCTGCAGCGTGCGCGCCATCGCGTCGACGAATTGGTCGCCACGTATGAGCGCCATCCCCTGCCGGACGAAGTCGAGCGGGAGTTGATCACCTTCACCCAGCGCGAAGCCAAGTCATCCGGATTGGAAGGCCTGCCTGGGATCCTCTGCCCCGAACCCAACCTGACAAAGTAACGGCGCCTCCATGGTAGCGCCGGCGCTTGCCCTGAGCGAAGTCGAATGGGTCCCGCCGGCTGTGGCGGGGACGTCTCGCCCCCTCGTCTGCGGACAATGCAATACTTCAGATTTTTTGAGAAAAGTCGTTCGTTGGCCGCGAGATTTGTGCCAAAAAGGGGCCTACTCCATGATGACCGTCGACTGCCCGGAGATCTCAAACCGTTTCCGGCAGCGCATGTTCTTGCAGGCCATCATGTCGTCTTTCCGCACCATATAAGAACGGAATTTCGCGAAGCGGGCCCGGTCGCGTTCATCGGCTCGTCCCCCAAGTTGGTGCTTCTTGGTGCGTACCACCCAGGTCACCTCATACTCCGCCGCCTGGTGACAGTGCGGGCAATTCAGTGAAGCCGGTTTCTTTTCCTGACGCTCATCAAAAAAATCACGCTCTTCCATAGTTGTAGGAGCACCAGCTCAGCGGCGCTCGGTCAAACATGAATTATTGCACACTTGAGCGAGCGCGTTCCTCGGTTGCGCCTCCGTGACCTCTGTGGTTCAGGCCGTTCCTGCATCAGCTAGAATTCCAATTGTCTGAGGCACGACAGGGTTCAACGTGGCAAGAAAGAAGAAATTAAAACGCTTCCGCGCAGTCACCGCAGTGAAGGAACTGGCCCGCGAGCGGGTCGGCGCACCACCGGCAGGGAAGATTGTCGTCGAGAAGAAGAAGAAACCGGAGAAGCACAAGCCCACAATGAGCAAGCTGCTGGACGAAACGGACTAGACGAAACAGCAAGACGTTAGTCAAAAGATGCTGTCACGGTAACATCCCCATTTATTATTACGTTACACGTATTCCCTGAGCCGGATGTGCAGCCGGTCGTGAAACCGAGGAAGGTGTGTCCAGCATCGGGCGAGGCCGTAAGTGACACCGTCGAACCAGACTGAAACGCGACTGCACATATAGTTCCACCGGCTCCGCAGTTGATGCCTGCCGGACTGCTGGTGATCGCGCCATCCGAGACGCCACTTGTCAAGTTCAACGTAAGAATATTCGTCGCCGTACCCTGCGGGCACCCAAGGCTCGCCGGACCATCGACGGTAATCGACACCAGATTGCTAACGATGTCATTGGGGCTGTCATGCATGCTGGCAAAGATCTGCGCCACGCCACAACCTGTATTAGGCGACACAGTTCCGGGGCTGGTGAACTGGGCAACTTCCGGATTATCCGACTGCCACGTTACTTGATTCGTAATATCGACAGTTTTCGGCGGGTGAATGTACGTGCCGTAAGCTTTGTACAGGAAAAATGCCGAGGGGTCGACGGCGCCAAAAGTCCCGTTCCCCGGCTGAATATTGATCCCCACCAAATGCTGATTGTGCGCGCAACTCGACAAGCTCAACAGACTGCAAGCTGTAATCACAAGGGCCGTAGCGACAAACCACTTCCGGATCATGCTAGCTCCTGGGACCGAGCGCCGGGACGCGCACTGCGGCTGGAATGGGGCCAATGTAGTCAAAGCCCGCGTAAAATGCAATAGCCCGCGAGGTCCAGCGGATTCGATTTCCTTGTTGTACCTTCATGCCCTTTGTGGTGAAAGAGTTTAGCCGGCTACCGCACCGCGTCCGCCACGTACTTCACGAACTCGTTCACATCCTCTTCGGTCGTATCAAACGAGCACATCCAGCGCACAATGCCATCCTCCTCGATCCAGGGATAGAAGAAATATTTCTCCTTGATCTTCTCAATCGCGTGTTTCGGGATCTGCGCGAACACGCCGTTGCACTCCACTTTCCAGACGATGCGGATCTGAGGAATCTTTCGCATCTCGGCTTCGAGCACCCGTGCCATGCGGTTGGCATGTTCGGCGTTACGTTTCCACAGATCATTCGTAAGCAGCGCCTCAAACTGCGCAGCAATGAATCGCATCTTCGACGCAAGTTGCATCCCCTGCTTGCGCAAGTAGAGGAAGTCCGCGCTGAGAGCGCGGTTGAAGAACACCACTGCCTCCCCGCCCATGATGCCGTTCTTCGTGCCACCAAACGAAAGCACATCCACACTCAAATCGCGCGTAGCCTGGCGCAGCGTTTGCCCGAGACTCACTGCCGCGTTCCCGATGCGGGCCCCGTCCATATGCAGGAACATCCCGCGCTCGTGAGCAAACCGCCCCAGCGCCTGAATCTCTTCGGGTTGGTACACCGTGCCCATCTCCGATGCCTGCGTAATCGAGATGACTCGGGTCTGTACGTGATGCTGATCGCCGATGCCGTGATAAGCATGCCGGACGGAGTCGAGCGTGATCTTGCCATCCTGATGCGGCAGCGGAATCAGCTTGCATCCAGTATGTTTTTCGGGAGCTCCACATTCATCGGTATAGATGTGTGCGTAGTCGCTGCATAGCACCGCATGGTAAGAGCGGTTCAATGCCTGCAGCCCCAGCACGTTCGCTCCGGTGCCATTGAACGTAAAGAACACATCGATGTCGTCGCCGAAATGCTCCTGGAACTTCGTAACTGCCGACCGCGTGTAAGGGTCGTCTCCGTAGGCCACCACGTGTCCCTGGTTCGCCCGCGCGATGGCTTCCAAAACTTCCGGATGAACTCCGGCATTGTTGTCGCTGGCGAACCCGCGAGTGATTTTTGCAGATGTCATAGCGATTCAATGTAGCAGACGAATAGAAAGGCTTCACCACGGAGGACACAGAGGGTCACTCAGGACTTCCTCTGTGCCCTCTGTGGTGAAGCCTTTGACGTTGGCCGCCCAGCACGCGGTCAATTACAATGCCCCTTCCCGAGGTTCTTGACCGATGCGCCAGTTCGTCCGTCGCCTGTTTCCAGTTCTGGCTCTTTCGCTGCTGGTTCGCGCCCAGACGCCCGAACAGAAAACCGCCCGGTATCTCGACTCCATCCGCAACCAGCCATCGTTGCTGCTAGCGTTCTTGCACGATATGCCAAAAGGCGGAGACCTCCACAACCATCTCGACGGCGCTTTGTACGCCGAGGATCTTATCGACTTCGCCGCCTCCGACAACTACTGCGTCGATCGCACGACATCCCGACTCCTCGCCCCGCCCTGCGATGATTGCGAACACTACACGCCCAAGCCCGCCATCCGTTGCGCCTACGAAGACCACATTCTCTATAACCAGATCATCGATGCCTGGTCCATGCGAAACTGGCGCGCCGGAGAGGAATCGGGCCACGACCACTTCTTTGCCACCTTCGATAAATTCGGTCTCACATCGCACAACCACGTCCCGGAAGCGATCGCTAGCGTCATCAATCGCGCCGCTAAAGAGCACGTGCAGTACATCGAGTTCATGCACAGCGGCGACGGCCGCGCCGCGGCCCAACTCGGCTTGAAACTGGGATGGGACGATGATTTCGGAAAAATGCGTGAGAAACTTCTGTCCGGAGGATTGAAGGACATTGCCGCCGCGACCAGCAAGGCTCTTGCCGAAGATGAAGCAAAAGCGCGCGGGGAACTGAAATGCCGATCCCGGGAAGCAGAGCCTGGATGCGACCTCACCGTTCGCTATCTCTACCAGGTCCTGCGCGGGCTTCCCCCGGAGGCCGTATTCTCTCAGATTGTTCTGGGATTCGAACTGGCCTCCTCCGACCCTCATTTCGTCGGACTGAACCTGGTGATGCCAGAGGACTGGTACGTTCCCATCCATGACTTCAACCAACACATGGCCATGCTGGATTACCTGCACGGCATCTATCCCAAGGTGCACATCACTCTCCACGCAGGCGAAATCGCCATGGGCCTGGTGAAGCCCGAGGATCTTTCGTTCCACATCCGCGCCTCGGTTGAGCGCGGACACGCCGAACGCATCGGCCACGGCGTCGATATCATGCTCGAGAAAGATCCCGTGAGCCTGATGAAAGAGATGGGCGCCCGCAACGTGCTCGTCGAAATCAATCTGACGTCGAACGATCAGATCCTCGGAATCAGCGGCGACGAACATCCCCTTCCGATTTACATGAAGTACGGCGTTCCCGTCGCAATCTCAACGGATGATGAAGGCGTCGCCCGCTCCGATATGACGCACGAATATCTGCGCGCCGTCGAGTCCTACCATCTGTCCTATACTGTCTTGAAGCGCATGACGCGACAGAGCGTCGAGCACAGCTTTTTGCCGGGACAAAGCTTGTGGGCCGAGACTAAGAGTACGTTCCGTCCGGTCGCCGCCTGTGCATCCGATAAAGCTGGCAGCGGAAAGCCGTCCGGGGGATGCGCAAAGTTCCTCGATGCAAGCGAACGCGCTCGGGAGCAATGGAAGTTAGAAGCGGCCTTCGCGGATTTCGAAAAGAATTTCTGAGCAGGTTGTGGTAGAGACGTAGCTCGCTAAGTCTCTGTCGGCACCGCCGATGAATTCGATGTTGTAGGCGCCGTCAGCAGAGACGTTGCAAGCAACGTCTCTACGAAATGCTTTTGGAACCGACTTGCATGCCCCGCAAACGCACACTGATCCCGTCCCCGCTCGCGTGGACCACGCTGAACCTCCCGGTCCCGCACCCGCCGCTCCCCGTCGTCGCCGAGCGCGGAGGGACTCAGCTCCGCACGCCTCTCCCGGTCGCCATTGTCGACACGCGCGAGCAAAATCCGCTCTCGTTCCGTCGCTTCCGCGGATGGTTCGCCAAGATCGAATACCGCGCCTTGCCCCTCGGGGATTATTCCGTCAAAGGCATGGAAGACACCTGCGTCGTCGAACGCAAAGATCTTGCCGACCTGATTTGCTCCTTCACGACAAACCGCACCGTCTTCGTCAACCGGCTCCGCCGCATGGCCGAACGCCCACACAGCCTGCTCGTGGTGACTTCGTCATTGTCAGAGATCAAATCCGAATATCCCTACCGCGCCGCCAATCCCAACCGCATCACGCAGTCGCTGATCGCGGTGCTAACCGGCCTTCATCTCCCCTTCATCTGCACCGACACCCACGAACTCGGCGAGGAGATCGTCGCCTCCTACCTCTATCAAACGTTTCTGTATGATTGGCTGGACCGCAACGGCCACGGCCGTCATCTATCCGACGGCGATTTGTAGCGCCGGCGTATCGCCCGCGCACCCGAGGTGAAAACAGAGCTCGCAGATCTTTCGAATGACCGATCAATTCACCCAAGCTGACGCCGCCGCACAACTAATCCTGAAACGCACGCCGCTGCGCCCCAGGATCGGCCTCGTCCTTGGCTCTGGCCTCGGCGCCTTCGCTGACTCGCTCGCCGACGCCACCTGCGTCCCCTACTGTGAAATTCCTTCGTTCCCGCAATCCACCGCGATCGGGCACGCCGGGCGCATGGTCATCGGCAAAGCCGGTGACGTCGCGGTCGCCGCCATGCAAGGCCGCGTCCACCTCTACGAGGGATACTCCGCGCAACAAGTTGCTTTCCCGATCCGAGTCTTCGCCCGTATGGGGATCAAGGCCGTAATCCTGACCAACGCCGCCGGAGGCATCAATCTCGGATTCTCGCAAGGCGCGCTGGTGCTCATCCGCGATCACATCAACTTGCAGGGAACCAATCCTCTGGTAGGCAACAACGACGACCGCTTCGGTGTCCGCTTCCCCGACATGACCCACGCCTATTGCAAGGAATATCGGCAGGCCGCCCGCGAAGAAGCAGGCAAGCTCGGAATCACTTTGCACGAAGGCGTCTACGCCGCGCTTCTGGGACCCAGTTATGAGACGCCCGCGGAGATCGAATATCTCCGTCGCATCGGTGCCGACCTGGTGGGAATGTCAACCGCAGCGGAAGTAATCGCCGCCCGTCACATGGGACTCAACGTCCTGGCAATCTCCTGCGTCACAAACATGGCCGCAGGAATCCTCGACCAGCCACTCTCACACGCAGAAGTAATGGAGACCGGCGAGCGAGTGAAGTCCACCTTCGAATCACTCCTCAAAGCAGTCTTGCCGCGAATCGCACGCGAAGTCGGCGGCTAATCGGTTCATGTGGCGACGGCCGCCTTCGGCTGTCCCGCAAAGGCGAAGCCGAGCGGCCCGCTCAGACTGCCCGACTTGAATTTGAGCTTCACCGCCCCGCCCGCGGAATCAACAGCGACACCGGCGGCCTAATTCCATACTTCTCAGCAAAACTCCTCTGATTCAGCGCCAGCCCCAGACGTCCACGCGAGTCAATGTACAGCAATGGATCCCCCACCGGAACATCGCTGAACGTCTTCACGAATTTCATCTTCAACTCTTTGTCGCCGACCTTCACCGGAACTTCCTGCCCGTGCTGGTAGCCGAGCTTCAGAAAGTCGCTCCCATCCACGTTGGTCACAAGATTTCCAAATGGCCCATCCGTAGCAATCACAGAAGCCTTCAAGGCGTGATCATCGATCGTTGCGACTTTCAGATCCAGCCGAACCAAGTCCTTCACCGCCATCGCCGGACCAACCTTGCTCCAGTCGTCGCCACGCGCCAGGTGCCCCCCCACCGGCGAAAAAATGTCACGCCCATCAAACGTCGACGACAGCTTGCTGCCGATCATCCACTCCGTATTGGTAATTTCCCGAACCGCGTCAATGCCGTCGCGCTGCTCCACCAGCGTGATCACTCCATTGTCGGGCAGTACAAAGTACTGGCCCTTCTTCGAGTGGGCCACGATGGCCTTTCGCGAACTTCCCACTCCCGGGTCGACCACCACGACAAAGACCGTTCCGCTCGGATAATACGGCGTTGCACCAAAGAGATAGCGGGCTCCTTCGAAGACCGAAAACGGCGTCACCTGATGCGTGAGATCCACGATGCGCACGTCAGGCATGATTCCGTACATCACACCGCGGCAGATCGCCACGGAATCGTCGAGCACTCCGAAATCCGTCATGAACACAATGGTCGGCGGATACTTCTGTGCCGCGTCGTTCGCCGCCCACGCCCCTGAAGGAGAAAGCGTCAGCAAGAGAATCGCGAGTGTGACGGCGATCGTGTTGCGGACACAGCCCCGCCCAGGACTGACTGAAGATGAAATGATCAACTTCTCCCTCCTGTCCAAGTTCAGCAATGAGATGTTCCTGGATTTTACCCGCGACCGGCGAACAAGTGCCCGGAGATCTTTCCGCTCAGAGCGCTTGATTCTAAGCAAAGTATCGCAATGCAGGAAGCCAAAGCCCACCATCATTGCCCGTCCAGTTATAATCCACCAGAGCACACTCCGCTGCTCGATCTCTATGTGGAGGCCTCATGCCGCAAGCCATTCCCGAAAAATACAAGGATCTCTTCCAGAAAAGGGCCTTTGCCAACCTCGCCACGCTCATGCCCGACGGCCGCCCGCAGGTCACTCCGGTCTGGGTCGACTTCGACGGTGAGCATGTCATCTTCAACTCGGCCCGTGGACGCCAGAAGGATAAGAACGTCCGCCGCGATCCGCGTGTCGCGCTCGCCGTTGTCGATCCCGAGAATCCTTATCGCTATCTCGAAATCCGCGGCCGCGTCACGGAAATCACCGAAGATGGCGCCGACGATAGCATCAACAAGCTCGCCAAGAAGTACCTTGGCGTCGATAAGTATCCTTACGGCCAGCCCGGCGAAGTCCGCGTCCTCTACAAGATCAAACCCGAACACACCACGGTAATGGGATAACGGTCGAGTGACCAAGAACCACGTTGGGACAGCCGCCTCGGCTGTCCCGCGGCCGAGAAAAAGATGGGGCTTTAGCCCCCGTGTGAGGCTCTATCCGCTCCTACAATCTCTGCTTCCTGGGCTACGGAAACGTGAACCGGACGCTGGTCCGCCTGCTCGATGATCGCTCCGCCGAACTCCGCGACCGTTACGGCATCAAGTTCCGCGTCACCGGCATCGCCTCCCGCCGCTTAGGATGGATCGCCGATCCAACCGGCATCGATCCCGAAAAATGTGGCACGGGCACTCCTGCCCGCGAAATCTCACCAGGAAGCGTCAGTGTCTGGCTAAAGAGCGCCCAAGCCGACGTCCTCTTCGAAGCCACATCCCTCAACGTTGAGGACGGCCAGCCCGCCGTCGACCACATCCGCGCCGCCCTCAATCACGGAGCCCACGCCATCACCGCCAACAAAGGCCCCATCGTCCACGCTTACCGCGAACTCCGCGACCTGGCCGCAGCTAAAGGCAAACGCTTCTTCTTCGAGTCAACCGTAATGGACGGTGTCCCCATCTTCTCTCTCTTCGACCAACTCCCTACCATCCATCTGCAAGGCTTCCATGGAATCCTGAACTCCACCACCAACGTCATCCTCAGCCAGATGGAACAAGGCCTGAGTTTCGACGAAGCGCTAAAGAAAGCGCAGGAACTCGGCGTTGCCGAAACCGATGCCACCCACGATATCGACGGCTGGGACGCCGCCGTAAAAACCGCAGCCCTGATCACGGTGTTGATGGATACGCCCATCCGCCTCGATCAGATCGCACGCGAAGGCATCCGCGAGCTGACCCCGCAAGCCGTCCGAAATGCTAAGCGCGATGGATGGCCCTTCAAACTAGTCTGCCGCGCCAGCCGGACCGAAAACGGCATCGAGGCCAGCGTGAAGCCAGAAAAGATCCTGAGCACGCAACCGATGGCAAAGATCGCGAACACGTCTTCCTACGTCTACTTCGAAACCGACATCTTCCCCGGCCTCGCCATCACCGAAGAAAATCCTGGCCTCTACGCAACCGCCTACGGCCTGCTGGCGGATTTCGTAAGAGCAGTCAAAGACTAGAACGCGTTGAAGCAAGAACCTAAGGAACGGTGCCTGAGGTAAACCAGCGGTGTCTGATAAACAGCAGCGTGGGTTGATAGAGAAAGGCTCACAGCGCGGTTGATACAGAGGTGCAGTACCGTGATGGAGGCTTACAGTATCGTTGTGGAGGCTTGCAGCACCGTGGAAGAGCGGCCCTTCAGGGCCGCGTCCAGCGCCCCAAATTGAAGGGCTTCAGCCCCTGACCCGCTCACTGCCCCGATAGTCTCAGCGGCGATCCTGCTGCGCCGTACACCACTTCGCCATCAATCAACGTCATCAGGCATTTCATGTCTTTGATCTGATCTGTAGGCACGCTGTATAGGTCGCGATCCCAGATCGCGATATCGGCTCTCTTGCCGACTTCAAGCGACCCGATCTTGTTCTCCAGAAACATCTGCCGCGATCCCCACGCTGTGTAGCTGCGCAAGGCCGTATGCATGTCGATCGCCTCCGCAATTCCGAACGGATTCATGCCGTATGTGCCCTTCGCGGTTTGCCGCGCCACCGCGGCCCAAAGCCCATATCGGGCGGCAAGGGGCGTCACAGAATAATCCGACCCTCCAGACCAGAGAATCCCGCGGTCATACAGCGTCTTGAATGGCTCCAGACTCTGTCCGCGTTTCGGACCATAATTTCCCGCGTAAATGTCGCCAATCCACCACAGGAACTCGGCCTGCATTTCGGGATAGCCGGCGTCGTACGGCTTTTGCAAGTTCGCAATCACATCGAGGGAATGTGGAGTGGGCAGATTGGCATGGATGATGCTGTGCCGCAGACCGGGCTGGTTCGCGGCCCAAATCAACAGAGATCTCTCGTTGGCTCTGGCGGTACAACGTCTTTCCTGAGTCCAGGTATTTCAGAACTTCCGAGCGGGGCATCCCGATTCGGAGAGCACGCTGATACTGTCGCACCTGCGCCTGATAGCCGACGTCCAGTTCTGCCCGGACGCGCGCGGCAGTTGCCTCCTTTTGTTTGATTTTCCGATAGGTAAATCCACCGAAGAGCAAAACTCCAGACACAACAACGAGAAGAACAAGAAGGGCGACTTTGGTGGTGCGAGCCACGCCGCATCATGTCATGCGACTTCAGAATTCGCAATAAACGCACTCGTGGTAGAAATATTCAGGCCACAATGTCTACCATAACAAACACCGCGCCCGCCTTCGACCTTGCTTATGTCCGCTCTCAGTTTCCGTCTCTCTCGCAGACGGTCAACGGCCGCTCCACCGCCTTCCTCGATGGCCCCGGCGGCACGCAAGTCCCTCAGCGCGTGATCGACGCCATCTCCGCCTACCTCAGTCACGACAACGCCAATACCGGCGGAGCCTACTCCACCAGCCGCAACACCGACGCCATGATCGCGCGCGCGCGTGGCGCCATGGCCGACTTCCTCCATTGCGGCGCCGATGAAGTTGTCTTCGGTCCCAACATGACAAGCCTGACTTTCGCCATCTCCCGCGCAATCGGCCGCGAACTCAAGCCTGGAGACGAAATCCTCGTCACGCGCCTCGATCACGACGCCAACGTCTCTCCCTGGCTGGCGATGGCGGAAGACCGTGGCGTCACCGTCCGATGGGCCGAGATCCATGACGAAGATTGCACGCTCGACATGTCCGACCTCGCGTCGAAGATTAATGCCAACACCAGGCTCGTCGCGGTAGGCTACGCCTCGAATGCGGTCGGCACCATCAATCCGGTCCGCGTGATCACGAAACTTGCGCACGCCGTGGGAGCATTGTGCTACATCGACGCCGTCCACTACGGCCCCCACGGATTGATCGACGTCGCCGCGCTTGATTGCGACTTCCTTGCCTGCTCCACCTATAAATTTTTCGGCCCGCACATGGGAGTGCTATACGGCAAGCGCGAGCATCTCAAGCGCCTTCGTCCTTACAAGGTCCGCCCGAACACCAATGCGATTCCAAACTGCTGGGAGTGGGGCACGCTGAACCACGAATGCATCGCCGGAATCGAAGCTTGCGTGGAATATATTGTCGACCTCGGCCGCCGAGCCGTCGAATGTGGGGACGGCCGCCTCGGCCGTCCGTCGAGCGAAGCTCGACAGGTTTCATCCGCCCGCCGGGCAGCCATCGAAGCCGCCTACGCCGCCATCCACGAGCACGAACGCGCGCTTCTGGAAAAAATGATGAGTGGCCTGCAGACAATCCCCGGCCTGAAAATATACGGCATCACCGATCCCGCCCGATTCGGCGATCGCTGCACCACGTTCGCCGTCCGCATCGAAGGTCACACCCCGCTGGAACTCGCCACGAAGCTGGGCGACCGCGGATTCTTCACCTGGGACGGCAACTACTACGCGTTGAATCTCACCGAGCACCTCGACGTAGAAAAATCCGGAGGCTTCCTCCGCATCGGGCTGGTCCACTACAACACTCCGGACGAGGTCGACCGCCTGCTAGCCACCCTTCACGAAATCGTGGGAGGCAGATCGTAGCGGCGCAGTCCTCGGCGGCCGACTGCTAGAACAACATCGACTCGCGATTCAAAAGGGAATTGAGATCCGGGTGCCCCCATCCCTGTCCCGCGGCTTTTGGGCGGGATAGGGATGGGATTTTGACTTCCCAAGAAGCCCTTACACGGGATTCCTAACAGACGGCAGTCGGAGGTTGGCAGCGGCGAGCAACTCAGCGCTCACCGCACTTCGTCAGACACCGCAGCTTCGCCAGCTGCTCTCGAAACTCGTCCAGTAAACCGAGAAATCCCTCCTGCCGTTGTCGCCGTTATTACAGCTTCCCCAAAATCGTCTTTCCAATTTGTGATCCCCTCATGCGCGCGTCGGGAACAAACATCGTTGACATCGTGATCACCGCGTCCCCCTTCTGTACATAGAACGCGTGGCCAAAGGCTCCAATCATCGCGTGATCTCCAATTCCCGGAACTTCCTCGAAGCCGGGGACCGCCGCCTCCGTCACCCGCATCCCTGCCCAGGCATCCGCGCTCACCCCGCGCTCCAACGTGAACGAAAAGACCCGGCCGTCCGCAGGTGGCTGGGTCATTCCCAGCGTCTTGACGATCCCTTCCAGATCATTCGCGTTCTTCATCAATGCAGGAAGATTGTCAGCCTTCGGTCCTGGCCGCCGGTTCACTTCGTCGGTCTGTTTTTTGGCCTGCGCCATGGCCATCCGCTGCAACTGGCTGACAGATTGCGCGTCGGTGTAATACGCGCAGCCGGGTTGATTGTCGTCGACAATTTCCGCGCTCTTTTCGATCTTCACGCCCAGGATCTTTTGCAAGTCCGCCGTTGACAGCATTCGGCAGCTGTCTCCGGAAGCCACCACCTTCAGGTTGTCGCTCGATCCGCCGCTGATCGCCGACGCGTAGTTCGAGACCTTGTGTTTCACCCAATACGCACCGTAAATGGCCGCACCCGCCACAATCATGAACAGCAACAGAAAGATTCCGCCCAGCCACAGCAGGACCTTGCCGAGTCCGGAGCCCTTCGGCGTCGCGCTGACTGGCGCTTGCAGCGGCTGATAGCCCTGGGGCGGCATGGGCGAGACGGGCTGCAAAAGAGTGCTCGGCACAACTACCGGCTGATAGCCTGCCGGAGATTGCGCTGGTGCCGAGGCCGGTGTTGCCTGCACCGGAGTTCCTGGAGGAACCGCTCGGGCTCCGCAGGTATTACAAAACGGTCCGGTCAAAGGCGTGCCACAACTCACGCAAAACCCCGGCATACACCCTCCCCATCGGTTCCAGGTTAATTTCGAATCGCCCCACACAACGAACTCGCCTGCATCTCCGGACCCAAAAAGCCGCACAATTGTACCCCCGAATTCCGGGCCGGAGTACTCCATAAAACACGTCAGCCCGGGAGGCGTCCCGGGCTGATCAAGTGCTTAAAACGAAGATCGATGTGGCGGCTTACGGCCAGCGCTTTGCCGTATCTTCCCATCCCGCCGCACGCACAGGCTGCGGCGCCGGAATAGATGGACTCGATGGAACTGGAATCCGCGAAGTCGACTGTGGCCCGTTTACCGCGGTCGCCAAAGCCGGCTTTCCCATCTCAGACATACTTTCCTTTTCCTCCGACAGCAAGGGAGCCACCAGCCGCAGTGCCTCCACTTCTTTCTCTAACCGAGTCAGTTCCATCTCTTTCTGTCGTAATACCTCGTACACGTTTTTCATGGTCATAGCACCCGCACTGTGGTCGATGGTTTCGAACCTTCCACCCGAACTCTAGCAGAGTTGCCTGTATTGTCAAGGGTTTCGGCAGCGGTGTAGTACCTTCTGCTCGAGGTCTGACGAGTGGAAGGTTGCCCTAGCGGAGTAGCAGGAATGCGGCCGCTCCAGCGCCAATCACCAGCAGCGCCAGAACAATGTATTTGTTTGCTGAAAACCACGACCGCGAAGGTTCAAGCCCAGCGCTCAGAATGAGTTGCGGAGGCTCGGCAGGCCCTGCAACTTCACCGATTGTGACTGGAACGGCTATCGCCGTCTCAGCAGGCTCAACCAGGAACGGACCCGGCTCCGGTGGAACCATCGCCACTTTGGGCGAGGCATCGGCAGCTCGTTGAGTCGGGACGTCAATAGCTTTAGCCATCGATACCGCAGCTGCAGAGAACGCCCCCCCGGCGGACTTCGAGGCCTGAGCTGTGATAATTCCAGTGGGTAGATTCCGGGTCGGAGCTTGCAGCCGCAGTTGTCCCCGCCACTTCTTCTCTTCGCACTCCACGCAGAGTACCCGCCCTGCCGAAATCGGGAACCCACAAGCCTCGCACTTCCGGAGCCCTCGCAGCACGGGAGGCACGTGGCTCTGGTCCGCATCGCTGGACTTCGTCACTTCGCCCTCACCCGCGGCCGACCAGAACAAAAGCTTCTTCGCCCGACCCTGATTCGCTGAAACATGACCAGCCGTAGCTACTTGGGCACCACTCTGAACCGGCGATGTCCGCGCCTGTGGCTCCGGCAAAATCACCTGTGGAGCAGCCTCCGCCTGATGGGGAATTACTTCGGCTAAAGGTGATTCCAGCGCTGCCGCTGCTGTTATCTCAGGAGCCTGATCTTCCTGATGGTGTCTGACCTCTTCCACGACGAGGTCGCTCAGGAACTGACCTTCGAAAACTTCCGGATGCACCGCTTCCGCCACCGAACTCTCCCGCTCACTCAATTGCTGCGGCAGGATTTCGACAGCATGCGCCAGCCGGACCGCCGTTTCGACCATCTCGCTCAGCCGCTGCACCGCCGAGAGGTCGCGCTCCCCGAAGGCGTTCGCTTTCCCCGAAAAAAGTTCGAAGACTCCAAGAACCGTATCATCGTTCACGACTGGCATGACCAGCACCGATGCAATTCCCATCTGCCGGCACACCTCGCGATTCACGCGCGCGTCGCGCTCCGCATCGTCGCAACGCAGAAGCTGGCGCGTGCGCACACTCTCGCCTGAGAGCCCGAACTCGGTGGAGAGCAGGGCGCCTAATTCCGGCGCATTCGTCCCCGAACTGGCGCGGCACAACATGTCATGGCGTCCATCGCGCCGCAGCGCAATCGCGGCTCCGCTCGCGCCCGTGATGTATTGCGCGCGGTCGGCGAGCAACTGAAGCGCGGCGTCGAGATCCCTTTGCGCCATCTCGGCCAGTGAACGTCCTCCATCTTCGCCCGGAAAACGCACCGACGCCGCCATGGCGGCCTGCGCCGCCAGTGCTGCCGAGACTCCCTGCCGACGACTTGGACTGTTCTCTTCCAAGAATGCTCCCCGGCGGACCAAAGTCCGCCCGTCAATTTCTCTATCAATTGTAGGGATACTTACTCTGGAGTCTCGCTCGCAGGAACTACCGTGTCAAGATTTCTTAAGGGCAGAGGTATTAAGCCAAAAGTGTCAAGCGGGGCCTTCAGCACTCGGCCTTCGGCCTCACCCGTCAGAGGGCAGCATCCAGAACCGGTCTCATAAATAGTTTTTGGAGCCGACTGTCTAGCCCGCAAGGAATAAAGCCCCTATTTTTATTGGGTCTGAACGGCACGGCTGAAGCCGTGCCCTACCCAAAACCATTTAGCTGCTTGAGAGCAGTTCTCAGCACTCGGTTTTCAGGATTCAGTCCATCAATAGGAAGCTGAGAAGAGGGAATGGAAGATGGAGTGAAAAGGGCAGAATGCTGAGTGCTGAATGCTCACTTCCTTCGCCGAGCCGCCTGCGCCAACCCATTGGCCTCGGCGTTTTCCTCCCGCCGCACGTGCGAAATGGAGAACGCCAGCGAGCGCGCCAGCTTCCGGCAGGTCCAGTGCAGAGAGTAGAGGCGGGGACTGCGGCAGACGTACTCTCCGGTCATCTGCCTCACCACAACTTCGGAATCGGAATAAACGTGGAGCTTCTGGGCCTTGCGCTCCACCGCGTACTGCAGAGCTTCCATCAAAGCGGCGTACTCGGCAACATTATTGTCCTGGCGCCCAATCCACTTCGCGATCCGGACGGGACCTTCCGCCAGACCGCTGATTACTACGCCAATGCCCGCCGGACCCGGATTTCCCAGGCATCCGCCGTCCACATAGGCCACCAGTTCTGACGTCACTTCGATTTTTCCAAGTCTACTCAGCACTGTGCCCTCATCAATCCTCACCGTCAAGGCTATTATTTGGTTCCCTTTCAGCGTTTTGCAGTTGCTCTTTTCACTGTGAATTCTTCTGTGCAAAAGGCGTACCAGAAAAAATCACATGGGACTAAGTTTTTCCATTACAACCATTTGCATTTTCGATTATGCACAGCGCAAGCCGTCGCTATTGCACCAATAGTTTGCGTTGACTTTTCTAGTTACTCTGGTAACTTTGCCTACGTCGACGGTCGAAAGGGTGGGCACAATAAAATGAGCCGGCCCGAAGTAGACTGAGTGATTAGCCGGGCGGGGCGACCCGCAAGGCGACCGGACCTGAAAAAACCGACGGATCTGCGAGGTTCAGTTGGGGTTCGGAACTGCGAAAGCAGTGATCGCATCAAGGGGCTGTGACGGTACATGCTTCCACGCTGTGGGCTCCCTCGCAGGAGCTAGCGGCTAGGGCATAACCAATGTCACGGCCCTTTCAATTTTTTTCCCAGCTTTTTCCTCCCTCTCCCTTCCAATGAGCCCTTACCATTTTGTCTAATCAACAATTCCTATGCGATTATTGCCATCAGTAATGACTGCCAGCTATTATGGGCAGGCCCGGTAGCGAGAATCCTTCAAAACTGTCATCTCAGAAAGACAACACACACAAAGACGTTTTATCTGTATTGTTGTTCCGGCGTGGGGACCTCGCTTAGCATCGGGCAGACCGCGGCTTCGTCGTTCTCAAGACCTCTGGCCTGAGGGAGTGTCCCGTGAAGCCCACATTGCTGCTGTTCTTGATAGCAGGGAGTATCCTGCTCGGCCTCGCAGCGCAGTCACCTACCCAACCGCCCGAAGCGGCGACCGGATTCGACGATCAGAGCAACGGATTTTCCGATCCTGTTCGTCGTCTTGCCGACCAGAAATTTTTCGAGGAAGTTGAGCACATCGTCCCCGACGGACTAGGCCCGCTCTACAACGCCCAGTCCTGCCGCGAGTGTCATCAGACTCCGGTCACCGGAGCCGCCAGCCAAGTGAGGAGCGGAGATCGTCAAGGATCGGAACCTGGTGAATGACCGCGCCATCTGCCCCGAGATTCAGGAACGTGTACCTGAAACCGAGACCGTGCGCACCACCCGCCTCACTACCAACACCCTCGGCGACGGATATGTGGAAGCTATTCCCGACGAAACCCTGCTCAAGATTCGCAAGGATCAATGCAAAGCGTCGCGCGGAAAGATTTGCGGGCAGGCGATCAAGGTGCTCGTACCCGAGAGTGAAGGAGCCGATCGGATCGGCCGATTTGGATGGAAAGATCAGCACGCCAGTTTGCTGGCATTTGCCGCTGATGCTTACCTGAACGAGATGGGAATCACGAGCCGCCTTCAGCCAAACGAAGTGACGACAGCATGCAATCCTACGGTGACAACGATCATTCCGAACACCGACCCCACAAAGATCACTGAACCCAATAGCCTGCCCGATCCCACTGACAACAATCTGGAAGACATCGACCACTTCGCTAGTTTCATGCGCTCGCTCAAGGCGCCAGCCCGAGACACAGCGACGACGACACCTGAAGTCATGCAGGGCGAGCAACTCTTCACGAAGATCGGCTGCGCCAGTTGCCACGTGGAAACCATCGTCACGGGCAAGAGTCCGGCGGCCCCCGGTGGACCGGGATTGCATCCCGACGCGCTCGAGAACCGGACGATTCATCCTTACAGCGACTTTCTCTTACACAACGTGGGAACGGGAGACGGAATCTCAATCGCCTTGATCGAACATTTCGGCCGCGAGCGAGTCCACAGGCGGATGCGCGAACTGGAAGGAGCGCGGCCAGGGACGCAGCAGCCCACCAAAGGAAAACCCGAGGACGAATGCAGCGAGAGCTACCAGACGGCGATGCTTGAAGGAGAAAAGCATCCCGACCTGTTGCGTGACACTCTTTGCGCGCGCAACAAGATCAGAACCGCCCCGTTGTGGGGACTTCGCGTGCGCTCGCGTCTGATGCACGATGGCGCGTCTGTCGAATTGAGCGAAGCCATCCGCCGTCATCAGGGCGAGGCGGAGGAAGTAACAGAGCGCTTCGTCAAGCTGAAGCCCGCAGAGAAGAAGGCACTGCTGGCGTTTCTGCAATCGCTTTGACTTCGGGTCGGCGCAGCGTGATAGTGGTGACTGGGCTGTTTCCAGTCGAGCGAAGGATTCTCGCAGGCCACTCTTTACTTACAGAGCTTCTCCCCGCCTGATTTTGCTCCTATTCGGCGGCATCCCTAACAGCCCAGCGATTCTAAGGAAATGCTAGTCGCTGCGCTCCGCAGGCCGAAAGTAACGAAGGTAATTCGCGCCAGCATGCAGCTAAGCCGCCGCGCCCGATGTCTCTGCGGCGCCGACGTCCGGCTTGCCGCCCATAATGAGAAGCCACAACATGAACACAATCTCCCCAATCATCGCGGGCTGAGAGTAGGTATCCACCTTGTCCTGATATTCCGGCAAAAGAATTCCCGTCATACTCAAGACCACCCAGGCCACGCCTGCCAATCCAAGCCACGCTCCCAGAAACCGCGGCAGGAATCGCGACCTGTACACGAGCAGCCCCAGTGGAAACAGCCACAGCCCCCAAAACATCTCGGCGACTACAAATCCCTGGCCATGCAGCTTGATGAACAGCATCGCCAGAGCCTCCCGCTGAGTCTTGTCGAGCACGGACAGGAAATCAGCCCCGCGCACCAGGACGAGCGCGGCGATGGAGTTCAGTTCATTCACAAACGCGATCGGAACCGAGACCACAATCAAGAGCACCATGAGCGAGGCGTGCCGCCGGCTGACCCCTTTGAGCAGATCGAACAAAGCCAGGGACACAAAGATAAAAGCGGCCTGCCCGATGATCGCACCCGCGATGCCGAGGCGAAACAGCGTCTCGTGGGCCGAGATGTTGCTGGCCGTCGCCGCCGCGTTTCCATGCACGATCACCTTGCCGGGGACATAACCCATAGCGAAGAATCCGATGATTGACGTGAGTACATACAGTAAGCCTGCGAACCTGCCCGGGTTCCTGGTGAAGCTCATACGTTCCTCGCGTGTGGAGTCTAGCCTGAGATACGGCGGGGATGGTCAAAAGTTTCACCATCGCTGTTTCCGTTCGATGAATTTCGAAGGCGTCCACAAGAAAGCCTCCGTCGTCACGCTCGACGACGGAGGCAATCATCAACACTTGGTGGTTACTGCGAGCCTACGGATGAAAGGCATCCGCAAACGCTTTCCCGTTCGGCGTTCCCACGCCCGTCACGTTGTCCCATCCCACCTTGGTCTTCAGCCGGGTCGGGTCCGTGCATAGCGTTCCGAAGAAAGTCGCCGGCCCTTCTGCGGAACAGTCCATGCCAAAGGAAACGAGCACTGCCGTGTCCGCCAGTGGCGCATAGTCCCATATCGCGTCGGCGAATTTTCCGGTGACCGAGCCTCCCAGGATTTGTGCCGGGTTATAAGGAACGGTTACGGTCGGCGATTCCCGGATCGAGGCAGTGACATTGTGCTTCGTTGCCACTGGGACGATGTCAGTGACGGCTCCAACCGGGAGCGAATACAGATAAGGAGCCGCCAATCCGAGCGGCGCTCCCGCCTCCTGGTTTGCGATCGCCCAAAGTGCCGAGAACATCGGGCACGCCAGGCTCGTTCCGCCCCATACCTGCCACGTCAGCGAGGGAATCTGGAACGGGACTGAGATCGCGATGACTCCGCCAGTGAACGGATCCGCCAGCCAGGATACATCCGGAACCTGACGCCATTTCCCCGGCACCCCTTTCTGGTAAGACGGCTTGAGGAAACCGCCCGTGCAGTTGAAATTGACATCCGCGAATACGCAATTGCTGGGACCTCCGCCCGCCCCGCCAATGAATCCAAAGAACAGTGGCGGATCGAATACGGTGCCCTCCTCGGCCAACAGCGTTTCGTTGTTGCCCCATCCCGCTTGCCACGCGATCGAATTGTCGGCATTCAGCGCCAACGTCACGCCTCCCACGGCAGTCGCATACGGGGAATCGGCCGGCGCTGACACTGTCGGCGGGATTCCAAAGAATGAGAAGTCTCCTTGATCACCCGAGGAGAAGTTCGCCGAAATTCCCGCAACCGCGGCTATTTGGTTAATCAGGTTCTCCGTTAGCAGTTCGTTGGTCGGATCGAAAGCCTCGATCGACCCATAGCTACCGGAGAGCACGTTTGCCAGACCGTAAACAACGGCCGTGAGTTCCGCTTCGTCCACATCCGAGAAGTTCGCCGAAGGTGGAACGATGAGGTTAATGTTCGCGCCCGGCGCAATGGCATGGGCCCACTCCACGTCGATATTGATCTCGGTCTGGTCTATGGCCTGGCAGGTGCTTACGGTCGGGACATAGGTAATCGCGAAATTCGACGAGGTCAACTGCGGCAAACCGAACTGCGCGGAGAATGCATTCGCATCGCTCTGGATGGTCAGCGAGCCGCACCAGTCAATGATCCCGATCGTCTGTCCTGAGCCATCGAATCCCTCCGCATACAAGGCATTAAGGTTGTATGCAGCCTGGATCATCGCCGGCGTGTATCCGCATCCTGCGCTGGTCAGGCTCTGCTCGTTGAGATGGTTGCCCTTGTATGTGCCAATGGGGAATGACCCATTGTTGTTCGTCGAGAACGATTCGGTCTCGGTGCCATCGAAGCAGTTATTCGAGAAGAAGCTGCTGTCCGGTGCCGCCGGTGCCATGGCAGCTAGTGACTTAGCCCCCGGTTTGGTCGATGGAGGACCTGGCCGCGTTGCCATCGGATGTGTATATTCACCGCTGTCGAGACCGGAGATCGCCCGCACCAGGGGCGCTGCCGCCCCGTCCACGTAGGGATCGCGGTTGTTGGCGCGCATTACATTGCTGCCTACTTGATATTGATTGAGCTGCACGTGCAGCGCATTCTCGATGTCGCCCACCGTTCCTTTCGCATGCACGAAGAAATTCATCGGACCAACCCGCATCACCTTCAGGTTGTTCGCCGCGAGAAATTGCCGCACCACCTTCATCTGTGCCGCGGTCGGCGCAAACCTAGTCGCGATCTGGTTGCGGGTCAGGAAGTGCCGGAATTGGGGAGACGTAGGATCGTAGAGATTTTTGGTTATCGCATCCAGTTGCCCTCGGTTACGCGGATTCAGCCAGAAGCTCACCTCGATTACCTTCGCAGGATCCTCGGTTCCCAGGTTCGCTGCCGTGGCCACATAATTTGGCGTGTTGTGCGCGATGAATCTTCCGGTGGCAGCAAAGCCCTGCGATGCAAGGCATCCGATCAGCACCACCACAAACAGCCCCAGCCACATGGCCCACACTGCTTTGCTCTTGGCTGAAAGTAAAACTGCATTGCTAGAGTCCATTTACTCCTCCTGTATCGACCAGACAAGCGTAGGTTCGGACTTACTCGCATTCTTGCGACGTTAAGTCCGTTCGCACAAACACGAATGACTCGACCTATGAGCCGACTAACTTCGTTGCAGATTGAGTTTGGTTGAGAGTTGAGATGACGGGTTGCAAATTGAGAGCGACATGCTACCCCTATTCGTGACGAATGGTCAATCATTAAACGGGAGACCAAGCTGTCGCTCTTGACGCGTCCATGGCTCGATTTGACGGGTTCCCTACATTTCCCCGCCAAAAAACCTGCGAAGAACTCTTGTCCCATCACAGCTTGCCTTCCAGCGCGATTCTCGCGGCGCGAGTGATTCATGGCTCCGATCGTCAGGATTGAGTTCCAGACCGCCATCGGCGGTTGGCACATGCGAGAGCAAGCTCAAAATCGGAACGACCCTTGCCATGCCGAAGAAAATCGTTTTACTAAATCATCCCCCGCTATGGGATAATTCCTCACCGTAAACGATTTCCGCATCGGCGCACACGTCTGTCGCGGAAAATCACTTCAGCACTTGTGAGGGCGAAAACTTCTATGTCTAAAAATCCCCTGTCTCGCCGCCAATTCATGCAAATCGGTTCCGGCGCTCTCGTCGCCACCACCGTCGCTAAATCCGTTTTGCAACCCCACATCCTCAATGCCTCCTCGCGCCCGGTTGCGCCCAGCGACACCGTGCGCTTCGCCTCGATCGGCACCGGCATTCGCGGATGCGAGCACCTTCAAGCATCTCTCTCGGTTCCGGGCATTCAGTGCGTCGCGGTATGCGATCTCTACGACAGCCGCCACACGGCTGCGCGCGAAGCCGTAAACAATCCAAGCGTCCCCGCCACCCGCGACTATCGTTCGATTCTCGACCGCAAAGACGTCGACTCCGTCCTGATCGCCACCATGGATCACAACCATCTCCAGATCTTTCAAGATGCCTGTGCCGCCGGCAAAGACGTCTATTGCGAGAAGCCGATGTCGCATACCCCCGAAGACGGATTCGCCATGGTCGAGGCCGCGCAGAAAAATAAACGCATGGTCGCTATCGGCAGCCAGCGCGTCAGTTCCGTCCTTTATGCCAAGGCGAAAGAGATCTTCGACTCCGGCAAGATGGGCGAAGTTTTCTCCATCAACGCCTACTGGGACCGCAACTCGCCCAGCGGCGCGTGGGTTTACCCCATTCCGCCCGATGCGAGTGAAAAGACCATCGACTGGAATGCTTTCCTCGGCAAAGCTCCCAAAGTCCCCTTCGATCCAATTCGCTTCTTCCGCTGGCGCTGTTTCCGCGACTACGGCGAGGGACTTGGTGGCGATCTCTTCGTTCACCTGCTCTCCGGCATCCAGTTCGTCGCCGGAATCAACGAGCCCGCCCAGCGCGCTCAGTCCTCCGGGGGCCTTTTCCACTTCCAGGATGGCCGCGAGTTCCCCGACCTCATCGAGACGCTCTATGACTATCCCAAGTGCCGCGTAACCTTGCGCTGCAACCTGAACAACAACGGCGGAGAATTCATCGGCTTCTACGGCACCAAGGGCACGATGATCATCAAGGACTCCACGCTCACCTATAAACCCGAGGACACGCGTCCCGAGCCCGAAGGCTACTCAATTTTCGGTTGGCCGAAGGCGCTGCGCGATCAGTATCTGCAGAAGTGGCACGAGGAGCATCCCGAACCGGAAGCTCTGAGGTGGAAAGTCGACGAAACCGGCGAATCCTACGTGAACCCTCCGGGCTACAGCGACACAGTCGATCACCAGGCCAACTTCTACAACGCGGTGCGCACTCGCAAGCCAGTTGTCGAAAACGAAGTCTTCGGCAACAACGCTGCCATAGGATGCCACCTGGCGAACTTCTCCCACTTCGAAAAATCCGTCGCAGTCTGGGACAAGTCAGCCAAGAAGATCGTCAAAGGTTAGCCGGAACGAGGAACAACGAGGGGTGCCCACCCTTGTCGCGATCTAAGCGACAGGGTGGGGTTTTTGACTTTCTGGTACGGAAAGAAGGGATTTCAGTTTTAGCACACTGCTCCCCGTCTGAGCGCCTCCGTCACTTCTTAAATACGGCATCCAGCGCCGCCTGCGCGATCGCTTCATCGATCTCCGACTTGGCGCCACTGGCCGCAATGCCCCCGAGTGTTTGGCCGTCGACCTGAATCGGCAGCCCGCCCTGATTAGGGAAGAAATCGGGAAAGGCAAGTACCTCCAGCTTCCAAGCCTTCAGAGCATCCGCTCCGTCCTTCGATGGCTTCCGGTACAGCGCCGAGTGTCGCGCCTTCTTCTGTGCGAACTGAATCGTATTGAGCGACGCGCCATCCGCCTTCTCCAGAAAGAGAAGATTCCCGCTGTCGTCCACAACGCAGATGGTCACTTCAACGTTGAGCTTCTTCGCCTCCGCCTCGGCCGCGGCCACCAACGCCTTGATCGTGGCCAGGTCAAGGCGCTTCTTGGTTGGGAGTTCAGCGACAGACACGGCCACCATGAAAGTCAGCATCACAACAAAGAGTTTGCACATGCCACGGATGCTAGCAGCCGACGTGCCAGTTTTCCAATGCACCTGCTCTGCAGACGCGGGTGCCCCACCCTGGTCGCGATTTTTGCGACAGGGTGGGGATTTTGACCTCCTACGAATCGTACTGAAAGCCAGATCCCTACTTCGGCAGAACAATCAGGTTCTGAACGTTGGGAATCGAGTGCGGTGACCCCGGAGCCCGCGTCGCCCCGGTCGAGGTCACCGTCCATACGAACAGCTTTCCTGCCTTCAGGCTGATCGCATACACGTGGTTCGCGTTATCCCAGAAAATCTGATCGATCGTGTTCCCCGTCAGAAGCCCGGTGAACTTCGTGATCGGATTCGCTCCATTGAAATGGAAGATCTGGAACCCCGCTGTCCCACCCACGGCTAAATACTTCCCCGATGGCGACATCGAGTAGTCGTTCACCGCTCCCACAAGCACGGTTGGCATGTTCGAGAACGTGCTCTTTGTGGTCAGATTCCCCGTAGCGCCTGCTGTGTAAGACGCCAACTGCCACAGGCCATCCTGTCCCCAGTTCGAATTCAGCGGCTCCATCGCAATCGCAAGATGATTCGTCGGATCAGCCGCCGCCTTCCACGGACAATAGAATCCGCCCGACTTCTCCGCCGGAAATGGGAAGTTGTCGTTCAGGTACGAGAGTGTCCCATCCGTGTTGCGCTTCACCCCGATGATCTCTTGCCCGAAGTGATAGCAACTGGATGAGTATGCATACACGTTATTTCCGATGAAGCTCACCGGAGTATTGTTCGGTGGGCCTCCCGCCAGATCGCCGATCTTCGTCAGGCGTCCGTTGGATTGGTTAATGCTGAACGACAGGTAATCGTTGTTGGTGGTGTAGTAGTCCGCATACAGCGTCTTACCGGTGTGGTCCAGGTACACGCTGATAACTCCCGGCCCGGGATTCGTCACCTTATACGTGTCTTTGAATGTCAGGGCCCCGTTGGACGCAATCGAGAACGAGTTGATGTCAGTGTCCACATTCGCAACACCAAACAGCCATGCTCCATTGAGCGCCATATAGTTCACGTCATATGGAAACGGCGAACCAGGGATAGGTGTCAGCGCTCCGTTGGAGGCCGCCGCGTACGCGTTGATCTTGCCCGTGCTGCTCGTCGGTGCGCTGGAAACGTACACGTACGCGACGGGGGAAGCAGGGGCCTGAATTGAATTGGATTCAGTTGGTGAGGGCGTGACCTGAGCGGATGCCAGAACTATGCTGGCGCTGCGAGACATACAATTGATCGCTGCTCCACCGGAGAATTGGATTTCGGACGAGCGAGGATTCAGATGCTGTTCCGCACTTCCGGGTTTAATCCGCCAACGTCAGTGAACCCTTGCGATCAAGTGCGATCAAGTGTTTGCTTTAGGTGTCCAAGGATTTCACTGTATGAAAGCGCAAATAGGCCTCAAATCCTTAACCCTCGCTATGTCTGACGACCCCAGCAGAGAACAACATTGTCAAATCTCTAAATTTAACTTGGATTGCCAGAGAATCTGGAGTATCTTTCCGGCATTGAAATTGGCGCAAGGCCCGCCAAGCCTGCTTTCCGGGAACCGTCGATCACGTCAAAGTCACCCTGCTCGCGTGATCGATAACAGGTGAAGTGAGGTCTCAGCAGATCCGAGGGAATTCTGCCGTGAAATCTCCTCTTTTTGTCTGCATCTTGTCGTGCTCTCTTCTCAACTGTTCCTCCTATGCCCGCAGCATCCAGGCGGGCTCACCCGATAACTCACAGCCTGCCACTGCAGCCGCGCACGCTCCTTCCGAAAACCAGGTCCCTGCCGCTGCGCACTTTACGATTCCCGGTCCGGAGCGTTCTTTCCTCCGCATGGCCGGCATCAGCCAGATGATCAGGCCCGAAGAAGTCCTGCCTCTATTGAGCAGGAATGTCTTTATCGAGGGCTATCAGGGTTCCAGTCAGCCCACGGAGTTCCTGATCTTGCTTCGACGTTACGTCGTCCAAGCCAGAGAACTCACCGAGTTGGCGGCGAAAAACGACATGGTCATCCGTGTTGCGGGTTGTGACGACGCCCAGCCCCTTCTGCACATCCTCGGATACCGCACTCGTCCGGATTGTGGCAAGGCTGACACTGCTTTACTCACCGACGATCCCGAACGTGCGTTCCTCACTATCGATTCCGGATTCCCTCTGCCTGACCTGGAGCGGACGCTGCAGGGAGGAAAGCCCTTCGAGTACGCGTTCTCGCCTTCCGCCGTGCCCGTGCTGTTTGCCGGAAGCGAGTGGACCATGGCGAGCAAGAAGAACCACACCGAAAACAGCAGAGACTTGCTCGACACAATTTTGAACGACCCCGCGGTAGCTCGTCTCTACTGGGCGCTCTCCCGGATCGAGCCCGAAACCGCTGGGTTCTTGCAGCAGTCCATTGGACTTCAGAAGTTGCTCCCCTACGCCGCAGTTCTTGACTTCTATGGCAGAGAGCTCTCCATCTCCGGCGGCAAAGTCAGCGTGCCCGGCGGCGCGGCAGCAGAATCTTCATGGAACGATTTGGTCGGCGCAAGTCCGGCAAGTCCATCTGCCTTCGTTTCAAGATTGCTCGGCCGCGACAAGGGATGGCTTGCCGCTTATTTCGATGTGCTTTGCCGCGCCAATCGCGAGCAGCAGGCGTATTTCACGGATCCGCATCGCCTGAAATTTTTCTACACCGCACTCCTCTCGACGGATTCCGCCGACAAGCCAACTCGCGGCACGTTCCGCCCCGTGCCCGAAATGTTGCTTCTGGTCTCCCGCCTTCCGCTCGACAGTTCCGCACAGCCCCAGGTTCCGGGAGGTCTCGAATCCTGGAAAAGGATTCTTTTCGACGGTCATCACCGAAGCGTGTTTCGCAAATGGGCGAAGGCCGACAAGTTGAATCATCCCGATGACCTCGTTCGAGTGCTATTCGCGCTGTCGCGCACTCACGATACCAATCTCCTTCAGCTCTACATGGCGCTTAGCCAAATCGACAGCAGGAGGCCGCCCGATCATCGCCTCGCACCTGCAACCGTCGAATTGTTAGCACGCAAGTACGAGGACTACAGCGATCAATACCGCATTTTCTCCGAGTTCCCGGAGTTAGGTGACGAGTCGATCACGTTGTTCCTAGACGTAGCGCAGAGCCTGGGCAATGCGCCCATGGCATTTCGCGCCAATGGATTCGGGACGTTCCAGGCAACCGTCGGAATCTGGCAGATTCTGGCCCGTCAGGGACAAATCCCGCCATCCCGCTTCGATGAATCATGGCAGCGCGTGATCCGCCCCTTTGAGGGCATTCGTTCGGCAGCTCATCTTTATGACGCCGGCCGGAATTCCCTGGGAGAAGTCTTCCGCTTCTCCACCGGCAAACCGCACGGATCCCAAGACGACATCATTGAATTGCTGGCAGGACCGCCGCAGACCACTCCGCAGGGAAAGCAGATGCACAACGAAGTCGCCAACCGCATCCGCTCCGTCCTCGACGATCAGCGCCTGGTCTCGATCGACACGTTGATGTCAGTAGGCGATGGACTCGCCGAAAAGGAACGCGGCAAGCATCCGGAAGAGTACGTCGTTCTGCTGGCGGCGCAAACTCGCGAGTTCGAAATGCCGCGTCCCATCTTCAGCAACGGTGAACGGACCCAGTGGGCCGCGGGAATTTACAACAATCACCACACTGATGTGGAGATGCGCACCGATTTGCCCAAGCTGCTCAAATCCCCGACAGCTTCGCGGGCGCAAATTGAAGAGGCCCGAGGCCAGCTCGCATCGTTCCTCCGCGACACTCTCGTCGGCCTCAACTACGCGTACTACGAGCCGCCGGGCGCACAAGCCCTGCACAACAATCCGTTGTTCGTTCGCTCCCACGATTTTGCCGGAGAGTCTGTCACCGGAATCTCGAGCCTCTGGCAGGCGCCTGTGCTTCTCGGCCGCGGAACTCCTGCGGGCGGCGGCGCTCATTTCGTCGGCTCTCTTGCTGACCTCCCATACGCCTTAGCCGAGCTCGAGCAGGATTTCATTTCTCCCAACAGCGTTCAAGCGCTGGTCTGGGGTGAGATGACTCCCGGCATGCTGACCAGCGCCATCTTGCCTCGATGGTGGAACGTCACCCCCGTGGAGTTGCACGCCATCGCTCTCTACCAGAAATCCGGCGAGGAGCTTCTTACCGCTTCTGAAAAAGACGAGGCACTGCGTGCCGACGTTCTTGCCATCTTGTCCAATCGCCTCCTTCCCCAGCAAGCCCGGCAGATTGAGCAGGCAATGCGCACGGGAAGCGTTTCCGAAATCATTCCTCAGATGATGCCCGCCGACACCTTCTACCTTGCCGCGGAATTCCAACAGAAATATCCCGAGCAACCCCGTGACTTGGGAACGTCAACTCAGGAACTGCAGGAACTGATTCGTCAGCATCCCGACCAGGTCAACTGGAGACGCTTATCGCACGACTTCGGCACGCCTCATCCGGTGATGGCGCAGAACTACGGCCCTGAACTGCTGAATGTGGCTCCCATGCCGCCCTTCGCCGGATCCTCCAGCCGCTTCCTGCCGGAATGCTGGGATTCGCCCAACTTGTACTGGGCTCGCTTGGCGGATGAAGCGGGCGTTTCCCCGGTGATGTTGAACCGTTTGGTACCTGAGCTCACGCAAAACATGATCCAGAGAATTTTCGCTACCGATTTCGAGGATTGGCCGGCGCTTCTTCGTGCCATGCATGAGACCGGTGCCGAGTTCCGCCAAGGCAAACTGGGCTCACCGCAACGAATCACCGCCGTTCAACATTGAGAGATCTGTCACGAACGTATTTGAGGAATACACGAACGTTTTTGGGGAATGCACCAACGCTTTTGGCAGGGCACGGCTTTAGCCGTGCCGTTCGGGTTTCACAAATGATGCGGGGCTTTGGCCCCTGAGGGAAACGCGCTCATGGTAAGGAAATTTCATTTGGCGGCCGCACTCTCTTTTCTATTGTTCCTGGTCAATGAAACTGCCACCCGGGCACAAGACAGCCCCGATATCCACGTTGTCGTCAATATGGTCCAGCTCAACGTGGCCGTTACCGATAACAAGGGAAACTACATCACGGGACTCAAGCCCAGCGATTTCGCCATCTATGAAGATGGCATCAGGGAAAAGCCTGCCACCTTCGCGGAAGGCGATGCACCCGCGCACCGCCTCGACGATCTCGGACAGGAGGCTTCTTCCCCCTCGCCGGACGCGGCCGCCGGATCTTCAGACGGCGCCACGGCTCAGACTTTCGATCAACTGATAAGCGGTTCCAACGTCTTCGTCCTGTTCGATACCAGCGACTACATGTATCGCGGCTTCGTTTTTGCCCAGGACGCAATCTCCGAATTCATTCGCTCGCTCGCCAAAGCCGACAAAATTGCCTTCTATTCCTACAGCCGCGATCTCTCGCGCGTCGCTCCTCTCACCGCCGACCGCGGCCAACTACTCCAGGCCGTGCGCTCCACGGTTGCCGGCGATCAGGCCGCCCTCTACAACGCACTTCTGCTCACACTTAAGGACGCCGCGCAAAACCGTGGCCGCAAAGTCGTCGTCGTGTTTTCCAACGGCCCCGACAACTCCAGCGTCGTGCCCCCCGAAGACGTAGCCGAATTCGCCCAATCTTCCGGCGTCTCCATCTACATGATCA
>QIAL01000972.1:0-1584 GCA_003225535.1 Acidobacteriota bacterium
TCTTTCCAAGAGCGCCATCCTGAATCAGCTTCTGCAATTTCAGGATTGCCGGGTGATATCTGAGAATGTGCCCGACCATCAGGATTCGGCGCCTGGCCTCAGCCAGTTTCACAAGGTCCTCACCGTGTCTCACGTCAATAGCCAGCGGCTTCTCGACGAGAACATCCTTTCCGGCTTCGAGCGCCGCCCTGGCCATTTCATAGTGGGTCACTGCCGGCGTGGCCAACGCCACGGCATCGATAGTAGGATCGGAAAGTACATCGTTGACTTCCGAGCAGAACCTGACATCCTCGTAATCGCGTTTGCAGGCGATTTCAACGGAGCTCTCCGGGTCGCAGAGAGCCTCCAGCGCGCCAAGCTCGTGAAAATTCCGAACAAGGTTCCTGCCCCAGTAGCCAACGCCGACAACGGCTACCCTGATCTTCGACTTCCCGTTTAGTCCGCTTTCCATGTTATGCCCTCTCAACAAGGCCTATCGGCTCAGCTTCCGTTCTTACCCCAATCAGATTGACACACTTGTCCGCCGCGGCTCCGTCTCCATACAATGCCGGACGTGAGTCGGGCGGAAGAAATGAATTTACAGCCTTGACAATTTCTTCAGATTGAGAGCCGACCAAGACATTCCAACCTGCCTCGACGGTCTCAACCCATTCGGTTTCGGTTCGCAGAGTGAGGCAGGGAACGCCGAGCCAGTAGCTCTCCTTTTGTAGCCCACCCGAATCTGTCAGAACCAACCGCGCGGAGCCCACCAGCGCCACCATATCCAGATATCCCACGGGATCGATCAAACAAACGTGTGGTTCCGGCCGGAATCCCGTTTCCCGGATGATCTTTCGGACCCGTGGATGAACAGGGAAGATGACTGGTTCGTCGCCCGAATTGAGGGCTCTCAAAATGCTCCAGAGCCTCTCTACCTCGTCCGTGTTCTCGCTGCGGTGCACGGTCGCCAGCAAATAAGCCTGCTTCTGTAATCCAAATCGGTCCAGGATCGCCGACTGGTTCGCATCGGCGCATTGCTTCGCCCAGTTCAGAACGTCCAGCATGACGTCTCCGACGAGATGGACGTTTTTCGAGATTCCTTCAGCGGCCAAGTTACTCACCGCTACATCGCTCGGACAAAGCAACAGTTCCGACAAATGATCCGCGACCACACGGTTAATCTCCTCGGGCATGCAACGATTGAAACTTCGCAGTCCGGCTTCAATGTGGGCCACGGGAATGGACAGTTTTGAGGCTGCCAGCGCGCCGGCCAAGGTGGAGTTCGTGTCGCCGTAGACAAGGACGAAGTCCGGCCGTTCGGCAAGCAATACGTCCTCGATGCCCTTGAGCATTGCTCCGGTTTGAAACCCTTGTGAACCCGAGCCGACACCTAAGTCTCGATCGGGCCGCGGCAGCTCCAGTCCATCAAAGAAAATACCGGACATTTCGTAGTCATAATGTTGCCCGGTGTGAACCAGAATCTCCTCGTGCTGCTCTCGCAATTTTCGGCTTACCGCAGCCGCCTTGATGAACTGAGGCCGCGCCCCGACGATGGAAACAACTTTCACGATGCTGCTCCGACTATCTTCTGTAGCGGGCCAGTTT
>QIAL01000972.1:1614-2012 GCA_003225535.1 Acidobacteriota bacterium
GATACGGTCTAGACGATCCGCACGTACCAGTAGCCCCCAGCACGTTTCGGTTCGGCCCGCCGAATCGTCGGGGTATTCGACCATCCCTGCACTTAATTGGAAGATCCTAGGGACAAATGCGGACTCATTTTCCTATCAGGAATTGACTGCCGAGCGTCGCGACCAGCAGCGGGAGCTTAAACCCAGCGAGGCATAATGAATTGAACTAGGCCTGCCGTAATTTCACATGTAACCGATGGATGGTGTACGGGATACCTTTTTCTCGTGCCAAGCTAAGCAGCGCTTCCCTTACTTCATGATTGCAGTCGTCCCTCTTGTCGGCAGCGATCTTCATAAAGTGTCCCTCAATGCGGACCCACCAGCCCCAATGTCCTTCCAGTGTGTCGTAGTAGGTTTCG
>QIAL01000293.1:0-6911 GCA_003225535.1 Acidobacteriota bacterium
CTTCTACCCTCGATATCCGTACCATAGAGAGATCAGGCAGAAGGGCAGGCCTCAGCAGGCCTGCCTGTCGTATGGGCGAACTGCCCACTGTCAGCCGGCACGCCCGGCGTTTCAGGAAATGATTATGGACAAAGCGCGAGTTACCGTATTCGACACGACACTTCGAGATGGCGAGCAATCCCCCGGCTGCAGCATGAATCAGCAGGAAAAGCTTCGGCTGGCGCATCAGCTCGACCGCCTCGGCGTAGACGTTATTGAGGCCGGCTTCCCCATCGCCTCCGAGGGCGACTTCGAGTCGGTGCAGGCGATCGCCGAAGTGGTCCGCCGACCCATCATCGCGGGCTTGGCGCGCGCCTGCCGTCCTGACATCGAGCGGGCCTGGGAGGCCCTCAGGCATGCTGCGCGTCCCCGGATTCACGTGGTCCTTGCTACTTCTGACATTCACCTGCAATACAAGCTGCGCCTGTCACGCGACCAGTGCGTCGCCCAGGCTCGCGAAGCCATTCGCCTCGCCAAGTCGCTGTGTGACGACGTCGAGTTTTCGCCCGAAGACGCCACGCGTACCGATCCCGATTTTCTTTGCCGCGTGCTCGACGCGGTCGTCGAAGCCGGCGCCACCACACTAAACATTCCTGACACTGTTGGATACACGGTACCCTCGGAATTTGGCGAGTTGATCGTCATGATCAGCCGGTGTGTGAAGGGAATTGAACACGTCACCATCTCAGCTCACTGCCACAACGACCTTGGCATGGCGGTCGCGAATGCTCTCGCCGCAGTTGCCGCCGGAGCCCGGCAGGTTGAGTGCACCATCAACGGCATCGGTGAGCGCGCCGGCAACGCCTCTCTCGAAGAAATTGTCATGGCGATGCATGTTCGCCCCGATCGTTACCCGTACGAGACCGGCGTCGTAAGCGAGCAGATTTTCGCAGCCAGCCAGATGCTGAGCGAGATTACGGGCGTCCCGGTGCAGCCCAACAAGGCTATTACCGGACGCAACGCGTTCGCCCACGAGGCCGGCATCCACCAGGACGGTATTCTGAAGAATCCGCTCACCTACGAGATCATGACGCCGAAGTCGGTAGGCGTCCCCGATTCCAAACTTATTCTAGGGAAGCACTCCGGGCGCCACGCGCTCAGCATGCGCTGCGAGCAACTTGGATATCAGTTCGATCGCCCCGCGCTCGACGATATTTACCGCCGCTTTGTCCGCCTCGCGGACAAAATCAAGCATGTCGAAGATCATCATCTGCTCGAACTGATACGCGACACCCACAAGCCCACGATGTCCGCGACGCCGCTGATCGAGCCGGTCATCCCGGCCACGAACGCTGCCGTGGTAACTGCTCCGTCGGTTGAGCCTGCCAGACCGGCACCTGAGACCAACCCATTCGGCGTACCTCTACCCGTGCAGCCGGATTCACAACACGAGCAGACCCAGCAGGAAGACTACCTCTGGGGAGTGTAGGGGGCATTGGGGAATTGGGTAATTTTGTAATTTGGTAATTGATAATCGCAAGCCGCCAGCTGGCGGCTTTCTTTTTTTGCGTTTAGAATTGCCGATTCACAATTACTCAATTACAAAATCACCCAATTACTCAATTAGAGATACTCAATTCCCAATGCTCTTGAACATCACCGTTCTCCCCGGTGACGGTATCGGTCCGGAAGTCACCGAACAAGCTGTACACGTGCTCCAGGCCGTGGCAGATCGCTTCGGTCACCAACTGCAGCTTGAGCAAAAGCTGATCGGCGGGGCCGCGCTCAAAGCCACGAACGATCCCTTGCCTTCAGACACGGTGCAGGCCTGTCTGTCCTCATCGGCAGTGCTGTTAGGAGCCGTGGGCAGTCCCGAGTTCGATAAAAATCCCGGCCACCTGCGCCCCGAGGCTGGACTGCTCCGCATCCGTCGTGAGCTAGGCGCCTACGCCAACTTGCGCCCGGCAGTGTTCTTCCCCGCGCTCGAGGATTCCGCTCCCTTACGTGCAGAGATCGTCCGCGGCACCGACATCATGATCGTCCGCGAATTGCTGGGCGGAGCCTACTTCGGCCAGCCCCGCTCCATCGAAGGAGAGCCGGGCGCGCGCGTGGCCGTCAACACAATGCGCTATGCCGAGCACGAGGTTGAGCGCATCGCGCGCGTCGCCTTCGATCTCGCGATGAAGCGCAAGAAAAAAGTTCTCTCCGTCGACAAAGCCAACGTGCTGGAATGCTCACGTCTCTGGCGCGACGTAGTGACGCGTATCGGCAAGGATTATCCCGAGGTGAAGCTGGGCCATCAATATGTCGACTCTGCGGCGATGCTGCTGGTCCAGCGCCCCACGGATTTCGATGTCGTCCTGACCGAGAACATGTTCGGCGACATCTTGTCAGACCAAGCAGGAGGCGTCGTAGGATCGCTAGGCCTGCTAGCGTCGGCGAGCATTGGTGGCAAGGTCGGCCTCTTCGAGCCGGTCCATGGATCCGCCCCGGATATTGCAGGCAAAGGAATCGCCAACCCACTAGGAGCAATTTTGTCGGCCGCGATGTTGTTGCGGCACTCGTTTCACTTGGAGCCGGAAGCGGCGTGCATCGAGCAGGCGGTCTCGGCCGTCCTGTCGCAAGGCGCGCGCACCGCCGATCTGGCAGGCAAGAAGCATGCGCAGATCTCCACCGCCGAAATGGGCAATCGGGTGGTGACTGCAGTCAAGGAAATGAAGTAAGTGGGAGAGGTTTTCCTTCGTGGACCTTCGCGCCCTTAGTGGTTCCTGATTTTGCTTGGAGTCTCCCGAAGCGCTGCGGTCTCAGGACTGGCTGCCGCACCGGCAGCGTCATACTCTCCGCTCAAGGAATACCACCGCACCCGCAACATCTCCTGAAACATCCGCGCCCCATCGATCACGGGATTAATTCGCGCCCCACCGCTGTGTCCCCAAAGAACGGGAACCTCCTCAACCTTAAATCCCAACTTGCGCGCGAGAAATAGAATTTCAGGATCAAATCCCCAACGCTCGATCTTCTGCAGAGGAAAGATCGCCTGTGCCGCTGCCCGTTTGAATGCCTTGAACCCGCACTGAGTATCTGCGAACTGCAGCCCGAGCGACACGCGCAACATCAGGTTGAAGATGCGACCAAAAAGCTGCCGGTGCAGCGGTTGCCGCTGCGTCTGCGTCTCGGCGCGCAGCCAGCGCGAGCCAATCGCAATATCAGCACCTGCGTCGAGCGCACCTAGTAGTCTCGGAGCTTCTTCAATCGGCGACGACAAGTCCGCATCGCTGAACAGAATAATCCGCCCTTGCGCGTTCAATATCCCGTTGCGCACACTGTACCCCTTACCGCGGTTGCCGGGATTCTCCAGCAGTTTCACTATGGAGTCCTTCGCCATGGCGTTCATAACGATCTCGGCCGTGTTGTCCCGGGACCCGTCATTCACCACGATAACTTCGGCATCCCACCGTTGCGCGTGCAGATAGGCGAGAACTTTCTCGAGGCTGGCACCCAGCCGGGCACCTTCGTTGTAAGCGGGGATGACGATGCTGTAAGTGGGAGGCAAGTAGGTTCTCAGTTCGAAACGTCAGGCTTGGGCGCGATTTAGATCCTCTAGTTCCGGCTTGCCCATTGTACGTTGCCGGATGAGCCTTTCGAAAATCAGAAATTCCCGCAAAAACGGCGGGGAAACTATGTATTCGCGGAGTCGAGAATGGAAGAAGAAAGCTGAAAACTGCCAACCGCGTACCAGGTACTGAGAATTGAGAACCGGACACTGAGAACTGACAACTGAGAACTGACAACTCTCTACGCCACCTGCCGCTTCTGCTCCAGCATCGAGAAATACTCCGCCACCAATTCCGCATCCCACAGTCCCCGCGCGGCTTCCTCGCGCATGGTCTGCGCCGCCGCTTCGTGGGTGAGGGCCGGTTTATAGGACCGAGCGGTCCGCAGCGCGTCATAGACGTCCACAACTTGCAGCACTCGAGGCAGCACGGGAATCTCCGATGCCATCAGCCCGTCAGGATATCCCGAGCCATCCGAATGCTCATGATGGTGCCTAATAATCGGCAGCACCAGCCGGAGCGAGTGCAAAGGCTTGCAGATATTTTCCCCAGTTATGGGATGGAGCTTCATGACCTCCCACTCCGCCGGAGTCAGATCGCTCCCTTTCTTCAGAATCTCGTCCGGCACAGCGATCTTGCCCAGATCGTGCAGATAACCGCCCCGTTTCAGCGCAAGAATCGAATCCTCATCCATCCCCAGATGCCGTCCGAGATCGGAGGCACGCTCCGCCAGCCGCTCGCAATGTCCTTCGGTATAAGGATCGCGGCCTTCCACGATCAACCCCAAGGTGCACAGAACGGAATCGGCCGTCTCCAGTTCGTCGGTGAACTCTTTCAGCCGCAGCAGCGACTTCACCCGGGCAATCAGTTCTTCGGCGAGCACCGGCTTGTTCAGAAAATCATCCGCGCCAGCCTCAATTCCACGCACTTTGTCGCTGCTGTCGCTTAGCCCGGTAATCAGTACGAATGGAATTAGTCGCGTCGCAGGATTCTCTTTCAGGCTGCGGCACAAGTCGTAGCCGGACTTCCCGGGCATCATCACGTCGGAAAGAATCAGATCGGGAGCCTGACGCCGCACCTCCGCCTCCGCCTGGTCCGCGTTCGACGCAGTGACCACGCTGTATCCGCGAATCGTCAGCAGTTGGCTCATCAGCCCGGCAATGCTGGGCTGATCGTCAACCACAAGAATCCGCGGAGCGCGACGCCTTGGTAATAAATCTCCCATCGATGGATAAGAAGCCGCTTCCTCCCCCGCAGTTGTCCGTGCTGTCGGACCCTGGGTACGCGAGGAGGGAAAGCTACTCATACTAAAAATCGTTTTTCTAGCTCAATCTTACCGCCATTTTCCACTTTTCGGGGGTGGGTGTCGAGTTTTCGAACACCACCCTCCCTTTTTGACCTAACCCGCGCTTCCCGGATCGGAATTCCTCGATCAAGAATGTGACCCCAAACCTTGCGGGGGACACACTCCTGTGCCTACTCTCCCACTATGGTCAGCAATCGTATAACCAACTGTTTGGCTGTCGTACTTATGGCTTTCCTTCTCACCTCCTCGACCGTCGCTGCCACAAGACCCCACGTCATCTCCTTCGGAAAGTGGTTGCCGGTGCAGTGGATGGTCGGTACGAATGGGGACGACCAGCAGGTGAGCATAAAGGTCCGCGCATTGGTGGTAGATGGCCGAGTCAGGGAGTACGTGCTGGGGCCGCCTCACGAGGTTACGGAACGACTGTTTGTGGTCCGTCGCGTGTTTCGGGTGAATGATGCTCTCCCTGAGGATGCGGCACCGAAGTGGCAATGGCAGCGCGGCGGCTGGCTGATGGTAGACAGGCTGACGGGACGTATCTCGGCGGTAAACCTGCCGGAGTTTGACGCCGTGTATTCGGCGTCGAGTTGGCATCGCGATTACGTTGCTTACTGTGGCGTTTCCGACGATGGCAAGAAGACGTTGCCCGACGACGCTGGCCCGGACTCCGCCTGTTCCATGCCCGTCTGGCAGCGATCGCCAGTCCGAGTCAGCTTCGAAGCCGCGGGCTCCGACAAGCAAACCTTCGCTATCCGCGGTCACATTGCGGACATAGTGAATGATGATGAGGAGGATGAAGAAGCAAGCAAATAACTGATTGCAGATTTGAGAGTTAAGATAAGTTAAGATTTCAGATTGAAAAACTCGGGAGGGCGAGATAGCGGCTAGCGACAGGAGCAATCCTACATCGCCGTGCCTTCGCGAAGCCATCCCGATGTCACCTTCTCACCATGTCATACACGAGGTCATACACGCACGATGTTGCGATGTACGATGTCATCCTGAGGAGGGCGATAGCCCTCCGAGGGACCTTACGAAACGCGTAAAGCGGCAGTGCGGTTGCCGAGATGCCGCACGCTGCATGCACTTTTGGCTTTCCCATCCACAACATCGAGGCTTCTCCGGTCGTACGGTCCCTCACGGCGTCTTCGCCGCCATTCAGGATGACATCGCAAGAAGTCAGGAGTAAGAAGTCAGGAGTAAGAAGTCAGAAATAAGACTGCAGATTTTAGATTGCAGATTCCTCGCTTTCCTTCAGTCCCCCGCCGCCTCCACCGCCGCCAGTTCCTCAGATACAACCTTCTCCTTCACCTTAGCGCTGGTCACGAGAATCACCGACACCACCACGATCGCGCTGCCCGCCAGAATGAACCGGTCCACCTTCTCATGCAACACGAGCCATCCCAGAAACACCGCGACCACAGGATTCACGTACGCGTACGTCGATACTTTCGAGGTCGGCACATGCTCCAGCAGCCAGATGTAGGCGGTGTATCCAATCCACGATCCGCAAACCACCAGATAGCCGACCGCCGCCAGGCTGCGTGGCGCCCAGGTCGCATGTTTCAGATCCCCATTCAGGAGCGCGAATAGAAGATTCCCCGCGCCCGCCGCCGTGACCTGCCACGCGGTAGCGCCGAATACGTCCATCCCTGACTGCCATTTCTTTGACAGTACCGAGCCCAGCGCCCAACTGAACGACCCGCCAATCAGACTGACAGACGCGATAAGCTCCCGCCGTCCCATGCTGCCTGCCTGCAGGTCGGGCAACACCAGCACGAACAATCCGACGATCCCTAGTGCCAGCCCAGCTTTGCCCCGCCCCGAAATGTGATGGTCACCCAGCAGCAGCGAATCAAGCACCAGAAACCAAAGCGGCGTAATTGCGATAATCAGCGCAGACAGACCCGACGACACGGTCAATTCCGCATACGACAGCGTAAGGTTCCCGCCCATCAGCAGCAGCAATCCCACAATAGCGGACAACGCAATCTGTCGCAGCGAGTATCGAATCCTGTGCCCCGTCGCGGCGCACACCGCCAGCATCACCAGTCCTGCCACCGAGAACCGCA
>QIAL01000293.1:7123-8499 GCA_003225535.1 Acidobacteriota bacterium
TACGGGTCAGCACTCACAGTGGTGGTTACGAGTCGCGAGGGACCTTTGGGGCGCCGCGGTTCCCCTGCAAAACCGGTAAAGAGTGCGGAGAGAGAGCGAACATAGGCTTCGCTCCGAGATGGACGTCCAAATTCTTGTCCGACTCTCTTCTTGACAACCCCTCCAGGAGCGCGCATTGTGCCGAGGTACGTCGCAACGCACTCACCAGAGTCATCCGCAGAAAGCCGATTCTGTCTGAGCAGGCCCTTCCGGTTCTTCGGCACAGTCCACGAACAACGCCCGTGCCCAATCCTTCGTGGATGAGAAGGAGATCGCCATGCAGTCAAACACAATTGAAAACTCACTTCACAATCTCAGAGGCCTGTTTCAGTTTTTCGGAGTCCTCACGGTTTTGATGAGCCTCCCTGCTCTGGCGCAAATAAAGGGAGCAGGGCCGGCTTATGCGAAAGGGCACACCGTGTCCGTGCTATCGGGTGCCGATAACGGCGGACACGTTTCTGGAATCCGCGTGAAGACTGTTGCTTCGGCCATTCACCCCGACACGCATGTTCAACGGGTGAGCATCGTGGAAAACTATGGAAGGGTTCCACTCGCCTTTGAAGCCAACCAGGGCCAAACCGACCCACAGGTCAAGTTCGTCTCGCGGGGTCCGGGGTACGGGCTGTTTCTAACCACTAGCGAGGCGGTTCTGACTCTGCGTAGAGCTTCCAGGCACGAACCGAACTCACCCAGAGCGACGGCTTCGCTGCAAGAAGAAAAATCTGCCGTGCTCCGCCTGAAATTGGTGGGCGTCAATGCCACCGCAACTCAAGTCTCTGGGAAAGATGAGTTATCCAGTAAGAGCAACTACTTCATCGGTAACGATCCTAAAAAATGGCGCACCAACGTTCGGCAATATGCAAGAGTGCGTTACGCAAACCTCTACCCCGGCGTGGATCTCGTGTACTACGGCAATCAGCGGGAACTGGAATACGACTTCCTACTTCAACCTGGGGCGAATCCCGACGCGATTCGACTGGGAATCGAAGGCGCGAGCAAACTTCGTCTTGCTTCCGGCGACCTGGTGCTGAGCAGCCCGGGAGGCGATGTTCGACTGCGCCGCCCCTATACCTACCAGGAGGTGAATGGGGTGAAGAAGGAGATCCGCAGCCACTACATAGTGAACGGCGAGAACGAGGTAGCATTCCGCATCGGTTCTTACGATCGCGGCCGTCCGCTGATCATCGATCCCGTACTGGCCTACGCCACCTACCTGGGAGGGAGTACAGACGACAGCGCTTTGGACATTGCGGTGGATGCGGCAGGAAACGCGTATGTGACGGGAGGCACGACTTCTATTGATTTTCCTCCAGCAAATGCCTTCCAGCCGGCCTTCG
>QIAL01000294.1 GCA_003225535.1 Acidobacteriota bacterium
GCGATTTCTTTCCTTCACCGGTCCCGACACACATACGTTCCTCACCTGGCATCAAACGCCCACCGAGCCGCCCAACGCATTCACCCGAAGGCTCGGGAGCGGAGTGTATGCACCCGCTGGAGAAGCCACTTTCACTTCCACCAGCGCCGCCATCACTCACATCCCTGATCCCACGCCCGAGGTGCGCGCGATCAAGAAGCGGCTGGTCAAATACAAACGCGCCGACGGCCTGGACTTGTCGTTCACGCTCTACACGCCGCCCGGCTATGAGGAAGGCACACGCGTCCCCACAATTCTTTACGCCTATCCTCTCGACTATGCCGACGTTTCAACCGCCGGACAAGTTGCGGGCTCGCAGGAGACTTTCACGCAACTGCGGCAATACAGATTGTTGCTGCTCGCCGGTTATGCCGTCATCGACAACGCAGCGTTCCCCATCATCGGTGACCCGAAGAAGGCCTACGACACCTATCTAGACCAACTTGTGGCCGACGCGAAAGCCGCAGTCGATGAGGCGGTCCGCCTTGGCGTTGCTGACCCTGACCGCATCGGAGTTACTGGACACAGCCACGGTGCTCTGATGACCGCGAATCTGGTTGCCCATTCGGACCTGTTCCGCGCAGGCGTCGCAACCAGCGGTTCCTTTAACAAGACGCTGACGCCTTTCGGTTTTCAGAATGAACGCCGATCGGTGTGGGAGGCGACGGACGTCTATTTGAAAGTCTCCCCGTTCTTCGTCGCGGACAAGATGAAGACGCCGCTTCTCATCATGCACGGCGCCGAAGACGCGAATCCTGGCACGACGCCACTGCAGGCGCACAAGCTCTACGAAGCGATCCGTGGCAACGGCGGCACCGCTCGCCTGGTGATGCTTCCGCACGAGCCGCACTGGTATACGGCCATGGAATCGAATGAACAGGAGGTTTACGAGATGCTTCGCTGGTTTGACAAATATGTGAAGAATGCCCCGGCCCACGCTGCGGCCGGATCGCATTAGAAGCGCATGATGGGAAACGATCTTGTGTAGGGGCGGACGCCTTCGTCCGCTCCACGAGCGAAACGAGCGTGGCCGCAGAAGTTAGCGTGGCTACTTCAACTTCTCATACTCCGCTTTAGCCGCTTTCAAGACTGGCACGTCCGGATCTGCGTCCTTCCACATCGCAAAGAAATCCTGATAGGCCGTGCGCGCTTTTGCACTATCCCCCTGCATCGCATAGGCCCGTCCCAAGTTCAGCTGGGCTAACGGATATTCGATGGCCCAGCCTGCCGCGCCACGATGCTCGAGAATCCGCTGAAATTCCGCTCCCGCCTTCGCTGCATCATGCAGTTTCAAATATGCGAGCCCACGGAAAAAGAGCGGCGTGCAGCCGAGTGATCGCGGCCCGGTTCCAAACTCATAACTGCGAATCGCTTCCAGTGTCTTCACCGCGTCTGCTGGCTGGTTGCTGGCGAGTTGTTGCATGGCTCGCCCCTCGTTGCCGATCATCACCTGGATAAAGTGATTGTCGGGAGCGCCGCGCATCGCGCTCTCCAGCAGCGATACGGATTTGCCCGCATCTCCCGCAGCCGCATACGCCAATGCCGCACTCCAGCGGGCGTCCGGATCGTTGGCCATCGCAAGAGCTTGCGCCGCCTTTTGGCGTCCTTCGCCGTCATATCCCATCAGCGCTTCTTCATAGGCCTGGAGAGCCAGCAACTGTGCGGCCAATTCTTTTGCGCCCGACCCGATAAGCGCTTGCCGCATCTGCTGCCATAGTTCACGGGAACTCTGTACCTTACCCAGTGAGGTGGTCCACGCGGCGTTGAACAACATCACAAAGGGTTCGAAAGATGTTCCCTTGACCGCGTCCAGTTCATGCTGGACTGCTGCGCGATCTCCGCGGTAGTAGGCGAGATCGAGCAGTACAAAGTGAACTCCCGATCCATCCACCTTCTTGGCCACTGCTTCCTCGGCGATGCTCTTCGCTTCGTCGAAGCGGTTCAAGGCTTCATAGGCACTCGCCATGTTGTCGTAGGAATACGCATCCTGCGGATCCACACGATGTCCCTCGCTGGCACGCTCCAGCGCCTTCTCGTGTCTGCCCATCGCCGCCAGGGCCAACGAAGCATCGCTGTAAGGAGCGGTATCGCGGGGATACGTCTGCGACCACTGCATATACACCCCAACGGCCTTCTCCAGATCGAGAGTTACCTCATCGTAGTAGTGCGCCTCGATATAGAATCTCTCGCGCTCGCTCGCACGATCTCGCAGTTCGTAAGCTTTCTTCAGCGCCGATACACCATCCGGGCTTCGGCCCAGATTGAAGTAAGCCACTCCCAACTCTGCATAGGCCATGGCGAAGTTGGAATCCAGATCGATTGCCTTCTTCAGGTAAGGAATTGCGGCGTCGTCCCGCATCTTCTGATGCTCGGCATTTCCCAGAGTGAACGCCTGCAGGGCTTCCAATGACGACGTCGTCGCCTGCTCCAGCGGCTTGGCAAACTGCTGCACCGAAGCCAGCGATTCCCCCATCTTCTGGCGCAGGCTCGAGGCAGCTTTGTCGAGCGATTTCAGCACCTGTTCTTTGCTGTCGACCTCTATTTGCTCCCGCGCAAGCGCGTCCCCGGTTGTGCCATTGAGCGCCGACAGCGTGATGACGTAGTGATTCCCGAGTCCTGCAATCGATCCCGTCAGCAGCGCCTTGATTCCTTGCCGCTGACAGATCTCACGGGCAACGTCGTTTGTGATGCGTTCCTCTCCCGAGTGTCCCATGAGGCGCAACGCATCGTGGATCTTCGAGTCCGCAACAATGTTTAAGTACGGCGATTGCTCGAGTTGCACCGCCAGCGCCTGCTTGAGCGTGCCGTCGAACACGGGATCGCCCGTCGTGTTTACGAAATCGGCCAGCAGTACGCTGTCCTTTTCGGTGAGACGGCCAGACGTTCTCGATCGCAGATACATCCCCAGCCCGATCAGCACGACGAGTAATCCTGCCGCAACGGGCAGGATCATCTTCCAATGGATCTTTGATTTGCCCTCGACTGCCGCCGCCGACGCCGGCGCTGATGAAGCCGAAGTCTGAACGGGCACTTTTGCGGAAGATGCTGTTCTTGCGGACTCTGCCGGAGTTTCCGATGCAGCCGGGATCGAGCCTGAACTCTGCGAAATGGCGCGCCCGCTGTCCGTGTCACGCTTGAGTCGTTGCAGGTCAGCGCGAATGTCCGCCGCGCTCTGGTAGCGCAGGTTGCGATCCTTCTCCAGCGCCTTGTTAATGATGTCTTCAAATTTCGGCGGGAGATCGGCATTCAGGCGAACTGGCGCAACCGGCGCACGATTCAGAATCGCGTCAAAGATCAGTGCCGAAGTGTCCCCGCGGAAGGGAAGCGTCCCCGTCGCCATCTCATAGAGCACCACCCCGAAGGAAAACAGGTCGGTGCGATTATCGAGTACCTTTCCCTTGGCCTGTTCCGGCGACATGTAGGCCACCGTGCCCAGAGTCGAACCCGGGCTGGTCAGATGCTCATCGAGCGCGACCGCAGTGGGTGCCGTCAGGTCACCAATGTTGCCCGAGTCGCGCCCTTCGGCCTTCACTTTCGCCAGCCCGAAATCGAGAATTTTCGCGTGTCCGCGCTTAGTCACGAACAGATTCGCCGGCTTGATGTCGCGATGAACGATCCCGCCGGCGTGCGCGGCATCGAGCGCGTCGGCGATCTCGATACCTAGGGACAGGATCGTCTCCAACTCCATCGGACGTCCGGCGATCAGATGCTTCAGCGTGGCACCATCCAAATACTCCATCACGAGGAAGGTCTTGCCGCTCTCCTCGCCGATGTCGTAGATCGTGCAGATGTTTGGATGGTTCAATGCAGACGCGGCTTTCGCCTCGCGACGAAACCGCTCCAGCGCTTGCCGATCCTGCGCCAGATCTTCCGGGAGAAATTTCAGCGCGACGAAGCGTCCGAGCCGGGTGTCCTCGGCCTTGTAGACGACACCCATGCCGCCGCCGCCGAGTTTCTCGACGATCCGGTAGTGAGAGATGGTCTGATCCAACAAGGCAGTCCCCGAACCCGTGGTGTGCCATGCTAAGGCGCATCAGCCGGGAAGTCAAAACGACTGTTGCGGAAGCTCAAACGGTTGTTTTTGCGCCGTTCGAGGCTTATTCGTTATCGTCCGGGGCCTCAGGCAGGGGTTGTAATTCTGCGGTCTTGCGCGGGCCGCGCGGGGTGGTGGAGGCCGTGGACTATCCGATAGTTGGCACGGTCGCTTCGCGACCGGGACGGACGAAGGCGTCCGTCCCTACACTAGCGCTCGGCTTTGCCATTGCTGGAACGGCGTCTCTACATTGGGCTGGCTTAGTTTTGGCCTCCCGCCGCCTGGCTGCCAGAATGGCTTGCGGGCGCTTCGGACTTCTCAACGTAGGCGGGTATCTTTCCGCCTGCCGCTTTCAGCACGTCGTTTTCCTTGCTGTGATGGTGGACCTGCAGAGTGCGCAAGAAATGTACCAAATCCCACGCGTCATTGGGCTGAATGGTGTCGGCGAACGACGGCATCGGAGTGCCGTCGACGCCGGTTATGAAGATCGTGTAGATATCCTGATTCGTGGAGCCGCACTTGAAGCGGGAATCGTCTCTGCCAGCGGAGAAGTCGTATGGGCGAATCGGTTGATCTTTGCTGTCGGTGAGCGTAGCCGCCGAAGGACCGTCTCCCTTGCCTTGCGGACCGTGGCACTTCCAGCACTCGAGTTTGGTAAAGAGAGCCTTGCCATGGGCGATGCTCTCGATGGTGACCGGTGGTTCAGCGGGAATCTTGATGGGCTCGCCAGCCTTTTCCTTTTCCCACCGCGGCGAGAATGTCTTGATGTACGCGACCAGGTCAGCGCGCTGCTGATCGGAAAAAGTATTCCAGACCGGCATAAAGGAATTCGTCACACCGCGCCCGAGGGTATTGA
>QIAL01000973.1:0-615 GCA_003225535.1 Acidobacteriota bacterium
GATTTGCGTCGTGGACGTTTTCCAGAGGTTATGCTTGGAAACTGATGCCGGTACCGATCCAAGGTTCGGTCAGGATGGAGCGAGGATGCGCTGGGTCTTTCTCAATTTTCTTGCGCGGATGCTGGGGTTCGATTCCTCACTAGTCCCGGCCTCGACCTGGAGATTGTGAGCTTCGCCGCAAAGGAGAAAATGTGCGTGATGGCCGGCGCCCTCACACCCACCGAGGTGATTACAGCGTGGAAGGCTGGGTCTGATTTCATGAAGGTATTCCCTTGCGCTCAAGTAGGTGGCGATAGCTACATCCGCGCTCTAAGAGGACCTCTGCCGCACGTGCCGCTCATCGCTGCCGGAGGCGTCAACCAGCAGACGGCATCCAGTTTTATCTTTGCAGGTGCCGACGCAATCGGTGTTGGCCGCGAGCTAATCCCCAAGGAAGCACTTCAACAGCGCCAAGAAGGGCGCATCAGCGAGTTGGCGCGCCGGTTCCTGGGCCACGTGAAGAACGACCGTGACCAGAAAGCTGCCTCTTCTTGAGCGCGGCCCACAGCCCAGAGCAGAGCAAGCATGGCGCGGTGGAGACACACGAAGAAGCGAAGCGCTGCGCGGCATTATTTC
>QIAL01000973.1:670-4154 GCA_003225535.1 Acidobacteriota bacterium
AAGATGGGCATTGCCCACCGGCGGGACAGCTTCTGCGGAAAAATGTCCGCATGCAACAATCTAAAGCAATACGGGATTCCGTATTCACTAACGACGCTGCATACCGTCAGTCCCAATTCAGAAGAGTTTAAGAAAGATCTCGAATGGTTTGCTGGAGTCCGCCGGATTGTGAAAGGCTTGAAGAACCTGCGCATCGGGGCGATTGGCGCCCGGCCCGCTGCCTTCAACACCGTGCGCTATAGCGAAAAGCTGCTGGAAGCTGGTGGTATCTCGGTCGAAACGCTGGATCTTTCTGAAGTTCTTGGCCGCATCTGCCGGATGAAGGACACTGATGGTTCTGGTGATCGGCGGCGACAAGTCGCTGGGCGATGCACTGGGGCAGCAGATGAAGTTGGTCGCCACGGATGTAATGGTGGTAGTGCTGAAGGACACCGGCCATTGGGTGCTGGAAGAGCGGCCCAAGGAGACGACCGACGCGCTGGTGAAGTTTCTGTGACAATCTGAAAGCTTAGGGATGTTTGGGAGTAGGAACTCCAGAGGTCAATATGGCTCACGCTGCTGCCGATCAGCCGGAATGCTGGCCCGCTCTTGCGCTCGACTCATGGAAAGAAACTTACGCAACACTCCACATGTGGACGCAAATAGTCGGTAAAGTCCGGCTGCGTCTAACGCCGGTCGTGAACCACTGGTGGAATATTCCGTTGTACGTAACGGCGCGCGGTTTGACGACATCTCGAATCCCTTACGGCGAAAGAGCATTTGAAGTTTGGTTTGACTTCATACGGCATCAGCTTGTGCTGGAGACCAGTGATGGACTGGCGAAGACACTTCCGCTTGAGCCGCGTTCGGTGGCCGAGTTCTATCAGGAATTCATGGAATTACTTCGATCGGCGGAAATTCAAATCAAAATCTGGAGAATGCCGGTCGAAATTCCCGATCCGATTGCCTTTGATCAGGATCGTGTGCACGCCTCGTACGAGCGTGCATCAGTCGAGAAATTCTGGCGCATCCTGTTGTCTGTGGACACCGTTTTCAACCAGTTCAGGGCCAGATTCATCGGCAAATCCAGCCCTGTACACTTCTTCTGGGGAAGTTTCGATCTGGCCGTCACTCGGTTTTCCGGTCGCCGGGCCCCGGAGCGACCCGGCGTAGACGCCATGACTCGTGAAGCCTATTCGCACGAAGTGAGCAGTGTTGGTTTTTGGCCCGGAAGCGGCAAGGTCCAAGGTGCGGCGTTCTACTCGTACGCGGTTCCCGAGCCGCAGGGATTCAAAGACAAGCCTGTCCGCCCGGATGCCGCCTTTTATGACCGGCAGCTCGGCGAATTCCTCCTCATGTACGACGATGTACGCAAAGCAGAGTCACCTACAGCCTCATTACTCGAGTTTTGCCAGACCACATACGAAGCCGCGGCAACGCTTGGCAACTGGGACCGCGGTGCACTTGAAAGGTAGCTGCAGCCGATGGGTCGATAGCTGCCATGAGACCGCCCTGCGACGAAGCCGTAGTCCGATCGGGAAGTGTCCAAGCTCCCTGTGGAGAAGGAGCGCGGCTCTGGATACTCGCCGCGACGATCCGCTTCAAGCAACCTTTCGTGCGACGGTAGTCGATGTGCAATGGGTGGTCGAGTCTTACGGACTCTTCTTGGGAGCGTTGATTCTCGTTGGCGGTTCGCTCGGCGACCTGTTCGGCCGTCGTTTGATATTCGTAGTGGGCGTGATCATTTTCGCCGCGGCTTCTGCCGGTTGCGCAGCAGCTTCGAGCATTCGTCCATTGATAATCGCGAGGAGCGTTCAAGGTATGGGAGCCGCGCTCCTCGTGCCCGGCAGCCTTGCGATTATCAGTGCATCGTTCGACGAGAAGAGCCGAGGACAGGCGATTGGGACGTGGTCGGGGTTCACAGCTATCACCGCTGCGATTGGGCCAGTTCTTGGCGGCTGGCTTGTTGAACATGCATCCTGGCGCTGGGCATTCCTCATTAATCTCCCACTTGCGGCCGCAGTGATATCCATTTCGTTATGGCGTATTCCGGAAAGCCGTAGCGCCACTACAGCGCGTGTGGATTGGTTAGGAGCCGTGGTCGTCACAATCGGATTAGGCGGCTTGGTTAACGGGTTCATTGAATCTGTCAATCTGGGTTGGAGACATCCTCTAGTTTTCGGCAGTTTGATTGTCGGTTTCGGCTGTCTTATTGCGTTCGTATTCATCGAGGCGGGCGGAGTTTCGCCGATGGTTCCGCTCGCGCTGTTTGCCTCCCGCAGCTTCACTGGCGCGAACCTGCTCACACTCTTCCTCTATGCCGCTATTGGAATCTTCTTCTTCTTGTTCCCGTTGAACTTGATCCAGGTCCAGGGATACTCCGCCACGGCCGCCGGTGCGGCCGCCCTCCCGCTGATTCTGCTGATTTTCCTTCTTTCCCGTTGGTCCGGCGGACTGGTCGCGCGCTATGGCCCAAGAGTTCCGCTCATCGTCGGCCCGCTCATTGCGGCATTGGGGTTTGTTCTGTTTGCCGTGCCCTCGGTTGGAGAAAGCTACTGGAAGTCGTTTTTCGTTGCAGTTGTTGTTCTTGGGTTTGGGATGGCCATCACCGTAGCTCCTCTCACTACGGTGGTGATGAATTCAGTAGGCCAGGACCGCGTCGGCGCGGCTTCTGGAATCAACAATGCAGCGGCTCGGGTCGCAGGCGTACTGGCGATAGCAGTCCTTGGAATCGTGATGGTGAACGCCTTTAGTGCCCGCCTGGATTCCAAGCTGGCGAACTCTTCACTCCCTCCCGGGACACTCCAAGAGATTCAGGCGGGCGAGATTAAACTCGCCGGCCTGCAGTTGCCCACTAGTCTAAATGAGACCAGTGGGACGGCCGTCAGAGAATCGGTTCGAGAAGCATTTGTATTTGGATTCCGCCTCGTCATGTTGATTTGCGCCGGCTCACACCGACCGTTGATTCTGCACCGTCCGCTTTCCGTCTTCCCGGGGCCGCGATTAAATTGCTTCGGCGAGTGTCTTTTTCACGAACTCCGCGAATTGCAGAACACCGGAATCGTTGACGCCGTCGCGAGTGGCATACCCCATTACGCCCCTCGGAAAGGCCCGAAAACCAAGGGCGCCCCGATCATGCAGGCGCAGCCCAGCAGCCAGAAGCAATCCAGAAAGCCAAGGAATGCCGCTTGCTGCTGAATGATTCGCGCCAATTGCGCCTTTGCATGCAAAGCCGCGTCCGGGGTGGTGAAACCGTGCGTCACAAAATATTGAGACAAGGCACCGAGCGTTTCCCGGTAGTGCCGTTCGAAGGGCGTGGCATGCGCGACCAACACGGATTGATGATACTGGGTTCGCCGGGCGAGAAACGTAGTTACGAAGGCGATGCCGACGCTTCCGCCCTGGTTTCGGAAAAGATTGGTAAGACTCGAAGCTTTGTTGTTCTTGTTTTTAGGCAAGAAGGAATATGCGAGTTGGCTCACCGACACAAACAGGGGAGCGATGC
>QIAL01000974.1:0-1575 GCA_003225535.1 Acidobacteriota bacterium
TCGAGTCGTCCCGACTTACGTTGGCGGGGACGCGAGGGTAGGATGCTCACCGACAAGAGCGCGGCGCCCCAAGGGGCCCGGGCACTGGGAGGCGAAGGTCAAAATGACCCAAAGCATGGAAACCGCTCGCGCAACTCGGATTGCGTGTGTAGCGACGATGCTTGTATCCCTTACGTCATGCGGCGGCGGAAACGGGGAATCGACAATTACCTACGCCGTCGGTGGCACGGTCAGCGGGCTGGCCGTCGGGCAAACCGTAAAACTGTCAAACAACGGTTCCGACCCGACGATCGTCGCCAACGGACCCTTCACTTTCACTGCGCGGCAGGCGCAGGGAAGCTCGTACGCCGTCACCGTTGCACTTGCACCGGATGGCAGAATCTGCAGGGTGTCCGCGGGGAGCGGCACAGTGGGCGCTGCGGACGTGACTTCCGTCGCGGTCGACTGCGGCAAGGAGATCAATTGGGTAACGAACGGCACCGTCTATTCGACAGCGCTGTCTGAAGACGGTGAGGTGCTCTACATTGGGGGCAGCTTTACGCGAGTTGGGCGCCGCACCGGGAGCTTTGTTCCCGTCGACGCCACGACCGGCGCCGTTGCGCCAAGTTCGGTGGTTGACGGCGGGGTATATGCCCAGGCCCCAGACGGCGCGGGAGGCTGGTACCTCGGCGGCACGTTTACTCGCGTCAACGGGTCCACCCAAAAGTACCTTGTCAGGCTCCGTGCCGACGGTTCTGTCGATCCGACTTTCGCTCCTACGCCGTCCGCCGCTGTCTACTCCGTAGCTCTTAGCGGCGACACCCTATTCGTCGGGGGCGGTTTCGTTCAAATCGGCGTGGCAAGTGTTTCTTACTTGGCCGCGCTTGATGCCACCACGGGTACGCCAAGGAATTGGCCGGTTGCCGTCGACAGTACCGTACGACACCTGGCAATCAGTGGAGACGCGTTGTACTTCGCCGGCAACTTCGTGACTGTCAATGGACAATCCCGCAATTACTTGGCGGCGGTAGATACAACTACCGCTGCATTGACCCCATGGGATCCCAATCCTCGCAATGGCCAAGGCATCGCGGCCATCTACGCGCTCGCCGTTTCGGGGACGACGGTCTTGGTTGCCGGAAATTTCCAATCAATCGGAGGAGCGAACCGAACCGCTGTAGCGGCGCTGGATGGGATTACCGGTGCGGCAACCGCTTTCGACGCACAAATTAGCGGGGCCAACGCAATACCGCCAGCCAACTCGATAACGGTTGTGAACGCGATCGCAGTCGACGGTTCTGCCGTGTACATCGGCGGACAGTTCACATCGGCGGGCGGCCAACCCCGTATGGCGGTCGCAGCCGTGGACCTGACGACGGGACTGGCTTTGCCTTGGAATCCATCTCTCGTGCGGGACCAATACGGCGCCCCCGAAGTGGTGGGGCTTGCCGTCAACGCGGATACCGTATTCATCTGCGGATTATTCCTTTCGGTTGGAAGTCAAGCAGCGAATGGTCTCGCTGCATTGGACAAAGGCACGGCGGTTGCCAGAAACTGGATTAACGCAGACTGAGGACCTGTCTTTCAGATAACCGC
>QIAL01000974.1:1615-2548 GCA_003225535.1 Acidobacteriota bacterium
GAGCTGGAATCCCGACGCTCCTGACACTTCGGTGCAGTCGGGTTTGGTGACTACACTCCTGGTCGCTGGGTCAACCGTCTACGCGGCCGGATACTTCAAGCGGATTGCTGGAGCGGCGCGAACCGGTCTCGCGGCCTTGGATTCCACCACCGGCGCCGCGTTGCCGTGGAATCCCCAGGTCACCGGCTATGTATCTGCCATGGCGGTTGCCTCCGGGACTCTGTACGTTGGCGGATCAGGATTAACCGCTATCGACGGCCAACCCACATCGAATCTCGCGGCGTTCGATATTGCATCCGGTCAGCTCAAGTCCTGGCTGCCGGACGCGGGTGGTGGACAGTCGATAACGAACCTCATCGCAACCGGTTCGGCGGTCTATGCAGCAGGAAGACTATCGACGATCAACGGGCAAACACGAAACGGCATCGCTGCGATCGATCCAGTCAGCGGCAGCTTGTTACCTTGGAATCCAAACTTGTCGAATTCAGGCTTGTCGGCGAATGTGACCGGGATGTCGATGCTTGGCAACACGATTTATATCGTTGGCGGATTCAGCCAAGCGGGCGGACAAGTACGCGACGGATTAGTGGCGGTGGACGCCACCACGGCGGCGGTTCTGCCCTGGGCACGCAATTTTGCTGTCATAGCTCCGCGAGCCGTTGCAGCGTTCGACGACACCGTCTATGTGGCTCTCCACCAAGGGGGTGGGAACCCGCCAGCCATCGGCCTGACTTCCTTCAGCGCCTCGACTGGCGAGCCGACGTCATTTAGATTGGTGATCGAGGGCTGGGCCAATTCGATCACCGTATCGGCATCGACCGTATACCTAGGCGGGGAGTTCTCTGACACTGGCACGTCGCTACAACCGAATCTCGCCTTCGCGCCGCGGTAACTGGTTGTCCGTCTAGGGTATGCAGGTTACAGTGCACCCGC
>QIAL01000975.1 GCA_003225535.1 Acidobacteriota bacterium
ATCCGAAAATCGGATAGAAAATTCCGGCAGCGATCGGAATTCCGATCGCATTGTAGAGAAATGCAAAAGCAAGATTCTGCTTGATGTTGCGAATGGTGGCGCGGCTCAATTTTCGCGCTCTTACGATTCCCCGCAAGTCACCCTTGAGAAGAGTGATGCCCGCACTTTCAATCGCCACATCCGTCCCCGTGCCCATGGCTATGCCCACGTCCGCCGCAGCCAATGCCGGCGCGTCATTGATGCCATCCCCCGCCATTGCGACTATGCGGCCTTCATTCTTCAATTCCTTTACGATCTCGCTCTTTTCTTCGGGCTTTACTTCCGCCTTGGTTTCTTCGATTTGCACCAGTGCGGCTACGGATTTTGCAGTCTCCGCGCGATCTCCCGTGAGCATAACCACTCGAAGGCCCTCTGTCTTCAGCTCCTGGATCGCTCCGGCTGACGAACTTTTCACCTTGTCGGTCGACATGAAGGCCCCAGCCGCTTTGCCATCGATCGCCGCGTAAACCAACGTGACGAAACCTGGCGGTTCCGGCCAACACGAATTTGCCTGCGACTTTGCCTTCCGCGCCACCTCCCGGTGTCGCCCGGAACTCCTCGACAGATTGGAGCAAAACCTTCTCGTCCTCCGCTGCGTGCACAATCGCTCGTGCAAGTGGGTGCTCGCTGGAGCGCTCAACGCTGGCTACCAATCGAAGCAATTGCTCCCTTGAGACTGCGCTTTCCTCAAAGGCCACAATATTCCCAACTTCGGGCTTACCCTCCGTGAGCGTGCCTGTTTTGTCGACGACGAGAGTGTCGACTTTGGCGAGGGTTTCGAGTGCTTCGGCGTTTCGGATGAGGACGCCCGCGTGAGCGCCGCGGCCCACGGCCACCATGATGGACATCGGTGTTGCCAGGCCCAGCGCGCAGGGGCACGCGATGATGAGCACCGATACGGCTGCGACCAGCGCATGCGCGAAGCGCGGCTCGGGACCGAAGAAAATCCAACCGAAGAAGGCCCCCATCGCGATAACAATTACGGCCGGCACAAAATACGCGGCGACGCGATCGGCCAAACGTTGGAGCGGCGCACGGCTGCGCTGCGCTTCGCTGACGAGTTTCACAATTTGCGCAAGCGTGGTCTCGCTGCCGACGCGTTCCGCTTCCATGATGAAGCTCCCGCTGGTGTTCAGCGTTCCGCCGGTGACTTTGTCGCCGGGCGACTTTTCAACTGGCATCGGTTCACCGGTCACCATGGATTCATCGACGGCGCTTGCGCCTTCGCGGATCACGCCGTCGACAGGAACGCGTTCCCCGGGACGAACTCGGAGCCGGTCCCCGCGCTTCACTTGATTAAGCGCGATGTCTTTTTCGGCTCCATTTGCATCCAGGACGCGTGCCTGTTGCGGCGCTAAACTCAATAGCGCGCGAATAGCTCCGCTGGTGCGCTGTCTGGCCCGCAATTCCAAGACCTGCCCCAGCAAGACGAGCGTGGTAATCACCGCGGCAGCTTCAAAATAAACGGGCGCGGAACCATCCATCCCACGAAACGAAGCTGGAAAGACTTGCGGGAAAAAGGTGGCCACAACGCTGTCGAGATACGCGGCGCCCGTACCCAAGCCAATCAGCGTGAACATATTCGGGCTGCGATGGATGAGCGAAGACCAGAAACGTTCGAAAAAGGGCCAGCCTCCCCAAAGGACCACAGGCGTGGCGAGAAGGAATTCAATACCGCTTCGCACAGTTGAAGTAAGGTGCAGGCCAGGCGATTCGCCAAGCATGGAAAGCAGCAGGACTGGAAGCGACAGCGCCGCGCTGACCCAAAAGCGCAGGCGCATTGAGTCATACTCTGGATCGGCTTCCACCTCTGCGAAGACGTCCACAGGCTCGAGCGCCATGCCGCAGATGCGGCAGCTCCCTGGACCAAATCGTATGATCTCGGGATGCATCGGGCAGGTGTAACGGATTTTTCTTCCGCCTGCGGCCGCGAACGATACGGTTGCTCCGGAGTGCTCCATCGCCCCATGTCCTCGTGGCGCGGAAGCATGGTCCATTCCCGCGGTTCCGGGAGCAGCTAGAAATGTTTCCGGGTCGTGGG
>QIAL01000976.1:0-1267 GCA_003225535.1 Acidobacteriota bacterium
AGCCGCTGGGGAGGGCGGTGCCCTCCCCAGCAGCTGGCTTTCTGCGCCGCCGCACGTCGGCTTCTGTCACACATAGGTCAAGCGGTGCCCCAAGGCGTCCAAACGTTACCCGGCAATGGCGCACGCCGTGGCACTGGATTCGCGGCGGCCCGGCGGTGGCGTCGGCACCGACTCGCCTTTCCATCAAGCGATCCCCAGAATCCAGCCTTCGATTTCGGCGACCTTCCGTTCATGGTCGGTCAGACTGGGGTTGAAGAAACGTTCGAGACTGCCATCCAGGTCACTCCGGCGAAGCCATTCCGCAGTGGCATAGGCGTCCTGTTCGTGGGTATCGCGGCCGTCAGGCGGGAAGCTGTGGCTCCACAACGCCGGATAAACCTCCACGGCCGCCGATTTGCCGGGCGGCACCTTCCAGCCATCAAATGGCCAGAAGTGGACCCGATCTCTGGTTCGCAGGCGGATAAAGCGGAGCCATGGGATGCCTGCGTGCGTCGATTTGGCGACGGACCCAGGCACGTCAAAATGAAATACCGACTTCGCGCCTGCCCGTACTTCTGTGATCCGTCTCCAGCGAGAATTACCACAGCGGGCCACACCGCTTCCGCACTCGCCCTCTCGAACGAAATCGACGTAGGTGCTGTCCTCATCTGTCGGCCAATGCCTTTGAAAGTCGTCTAGGAAGGCCGACCAGTCGTGAGGCAGGTCGTACTTTTCGAAATATCGGAGCGGGAACGAAAAGCCGTGGTCAATGCCGGCCAATGTCGGGGGTCCTTCTGAGAGGCGTTCGACAAGCCAGTGAGCAATTTCTTTGCGTGACCAGTTCTTACGGGGGCTGGGCGAGGGCGGTACCTCGCGCGGCTCTCTCACTTGATCTGCCATGTAGACGCGCAGGCCCTTGAGGCTGGACTCGCATGTCTCCGCGCCGGAGTAGTCGATTCCGATGTATCTCTCGAAAGCCGCGCTCATGTGATTCTCCGCGAGCCGCGAAGCTCAACTTTCGCTGCTGAAGGTTCGCGCACCAATGCGCCCTTGGCAAGGCGAGCAGCGCGACGCCCGGTATCGTCTCAGCATTCGGCTGCGCCCTGTTCCTCGCGTTATTCTCACCGAGCACGGACGGATCGCAGTGGCGTAGGGGCAACGCGGGCTACGAAATTTCGCTGCTTTCTTCCGCCCCGAAGAACTCTGCGGTCGTTTTCAAGAAAGTGGGCTTCAAAGAACCGCTTAGGCCTAGTTTTCGGATTCCGTCCAATTTCTCGCAAAGAACGCT
>QIAL01000976.1:1386-3545 GCA_003225535.1 Acidobacteriota bacterium
ACTTCGAAGGCCGCAACGATTGAATTTCCACTTAGCCAGAGAACATCAATCAGTTCAATTGTGCGTGTCGTGGCCTCGTTGAACTGAGTAGGTAGTTCGTCAAGCATTCTGGGTAACGACCCCAGCGCCGAGCCACTCCATTTTCTGCTTCGGTCATTGCGGGCAACCCAGACATCGAGTGCTAATTCGGCTCCAAGCGTCAAAAGCTGATATTGGATTTCCGCGTGCCGCGTCGTAGCTGTCTCAGTTGATTCCTGCGTTTCAGGAGCCACGGAAACTGGAGCGACTTCCGGCTCCGGCACGCTCACAAGGGTGGCCAGCTTTCCTTTGCCTTTTTTGGGTTCAACTTTATAGAGAGCAGCTTTCCGTGCAAGTTTCTTTGGGTCTACGGGCCGAGAAACTGGAGTTTGTTCTGCCTTGCGGAGAAGCGAAAGCATTAGCTCGCCGTCTTTTTGGTAGATTGCGTTGAGACTGCTTCGAACTATGCCCTTGAATTTTCCCTTATCCTTGGAAGTGGCATAAAATTTCACCTGACCTTCGAGATCCTCCATGGGAACACCGAGTTCCGGCTCAAGGGTCACCAGCGGCTTCACGGCGAACCGCACTGGAAATTCCTCTTCTTTCCAGATTTGCTTCATGTCGGAGGTACGGTCTTGAATCTCCAGCGCCCCCACCCATCGCATCACGCCGGTCAAATAGCAAAGGAAAATGTCGCCGGGTTGGACTCGCTTGGCGATGGCTGACTGTCTTGCGCGGAACCCGGAAATCTTCGCGCCGGCGTCTCTGAACTCGCGCCACGTCGTTCCCGTAAATAGGTCAAGCCAATAATTCATTTGAATTTGCGACCGCTACGCTGGCTGCATTAGACATCATGGCATCGAATTGTGTCCAGAGTTCCGCTACGACGGCAAACCTTCTTGCTGTGGAGCGCTTTCTACAGGCGGGGATCGACCGGTTCGCTTTCAAGGGCGAGCACGCCGAAGACACACTCATGCACACGGCGAAGCGGTTCTTGGCGAACGAAACGCTCCAAGGCTTCAATCCCAAGGGCGAACTCTCGCAAAGCCAGTGACCGCTTTGTGGAAACTGAACGGCTGCGGAGACGCTCCAGATTTTCTGGCAGCAAATACTCCGGGCCGTAAATGATCCTCAGATACTCAGGGCCACGACATTTGACGGCTGGCTGGGACAAGCCACGTCGCCCACGCACAATGAAGTCCAGCGGCTTTACGACCATGCCTTCACCACCGCGTGCGGTTAGCTCTTCCCACCACTGAGTGGCTTCTTCAACGCTCGCTGTGTCGGTCACATCAACCTGTCGGTAGGACGTGGCGAGCAAGAGACCATCACCGGCCTTGCAAAGCTCTGCCAGCTTTTCCATGTGCCACACGTGATCGCGCTGAACCTGAACTTGTCCTTCCGTAGCAAGCAAGTGGAACGGTGCGAGCTTCAAATCGCTAACGGACTGAACCAACCAGCAGTAACGCCGATAAGAATCAATATAAAGCTTCGCGGCTTCGAGCCGTTGCTTATATTTCTCGATGAGAGGGAGGGCATCACCATTCTTCGATGCCGCAATAGTTCCTGAGCCTTCGCCGACCACGGCATCAATTCCGCGTCGAGACAAATCCAGTCCGTCTGAAACTGCTGCCAGAATCCTGCAGCGTCCACGGCTCCCCGTACCTTTTCGAGAAATTCCTTTTCGATCTTTCTGTCATCGAAGAATCGTCGTCCTGTTCGTGTGTAGCAAATCCCAATGCCTTCTCCGATGACACCGAAACGCCGTCGAGTGGCATCTTCATCGCGGCACACGACCACGACGGCGCGCGAACCCATGTGCTTTTCCTCGCACACCACGCGAGGGACGCCTTCGCGGCGGAAGTAGGCAAAGGCCTCCGCCGGATGTTCCAGAAGTCCGAGCTTTTCGGTTGTCTCTGTGGGCGACATCGTGGGAGGCAAATAGATCAGCCATTTCGGGTTCGCTGCAAACCGGCTCATAACTTCAAGAGCGGCCAGTGCGTTCTCTTCCCGGACCGTGACGTTGTGGTGGAGGCGAGTTGTAACAATTCGCTTGCCGATCACATCGTCGACATCGAGCAAATCGTCGTGAACCTGCTGAGACGTGAGCGATGGTGCTGATTCCGCAACCGCGGCGAGCA
>QIAL01000295.1 GCA_003225535.1 Acidobacteriota bacterium
TGAACACGCTCTGCAAGCGTATTAAAGACGAGCAAGATCCGAGAGTCTTTAGCCTGCTGCTAAAAGAGCTGGATGAAATGCTCGACGCAACGCGGGAACCTTCTTCTCCTCCTCCGCCCCCAAAGACGAAAGGGAGAGCGGCGTCAGGGAAATGATTTCGAGAGAATCGAGCAGGATTGCCATCTGATAATCCGAACCGTCTATCAATCTCCTGCGACTCCTGCTTCAATTTCACGTTTGCTTGCCACGACACGAGATTGGCATCCGATGCCAACGTTCTTTGATGTTTCAGCTGCGATTGAAATTGATTTACTGAGGTATTTCGCGGAAATCAAGATCCCGGTGTAGTGGTCGTTTCCAAGAAGTCAAAAAGCCACGAGCCTGTCTGCAGTGCGCACCCCGAGTCCGGGTCGATTACGAGTATTGTTGGTTCACGGAGTCAAGCCCTGTCCGGCGGCCGCAAACCCCGACCACCCATCCCACGTCGAAATGCTTCTGAGTATGCCCCACGGTGCTAAACTTTGATTTCAGCCGGGCGCAAAGCGTGTTCATAACGCACGTACCCCTGGGTTGGAGGAACTCGTGTCTCGCGAACTCACGACTTCAGAGCTGGAAGCCTTCCCCGCACTCGAATGGCCCGATATCGCGCCACGCCTGACTCCCGCGTTGCGCGGTTCTCTGGAGCGAGTGCTCGAAACGCAAAACGGCGCAGACCTGTCGCTGGAAGAGTCTTATGCACTGGCTGATACCGAAGGTGATGATCTCCTGGGCCTGCTGGCCGCGGCGAACATGCTTCGAGCGGAACTCGCGGGCAACATCGTGACCTACGTGGTGAACCGCAACATGAACTTCACGAACATCTGTTTCGTGGGATGCAAGTTCTGCGCGTTCAGCCGAGGGCCTCGCGAGGCCGATGCTTACTTCCACAGTCTGGATGACATGGCCCGAAAGGCAGTCGAGGCGTGGCAACTCGGCGCCACTGAGGTCTGCATACAGGGTGGGCTTCCGCGCAATCTTCCGAAGTTTTATTACCGCGACATTCTTCGCGCCGTGAAGGATGCTGTTCCGCGGATGCACATTCATGCCTTCTCGCCGATGGAGATCGTCTACGGCGTCGAACTCACTGGTATGCCATTGGCCGATTACCTTTCAATGCTGCGCGACAACGGCCTCGGCACGCTGCCGGGCACTGCGGCCGAAATCCTCGATGACGAGATCCGCCATATCCTCTCGGCTAACAAGCTTTCCACCGCGCAATGGATCGAAGTTATCCGCGCCGCGCACCGCTGCGGAATCCGCACGACTTCCACGATGATGTACGGACACGCCGAAACCCCCGAGCACTGGGTACGCCAGATGCGCCTCTTGCGCGATATTCAATCGGATACCGGAGGCTTCACTGAATTCGTCCCCCTTGGGTTCGTCCATCAGAACACGATCCTCTTTCATCAGGGACTGGCGCGTACCGGGCCGACGCTGGCCGAGCATCTCAAAGTTCACGCGTTGGCGCGGGTGCTGCTCGCCGGATCGATCAACAATCTTCAGGTTTCATGGGTAAAGTTGAACCGGAAACTTTCGCAACTCTGCCTGCATGCGGGCGCGAATGACTACGGCGGGACGCTGATGGAAGAAAACATCTCGCGCGAAGCGGGTGCCACGGCCGGTCAATACACCAGCCCGGAAGACTTCCAAAACCTGATTCTTGAGATCGGCCGCATTCCTGCCGAGCGCAACACCACTTACTCGCGCATCAACATCAAGCTGCCGCTCGACGAACTCACCGCAGAACAGGCGCTCGAGGCTGAGTTTGCATGAGCTCTGAGCCCCGAACTTCCGTTCGCCCCATTTCGATCATTGGCGGGACTGGTCCGGCGGGCATGGGTCTGGCGCTGCGTTGGGCCCGCGCCGGAGAGACCATCATCATTGGATCACGCGACGAGCAGCGCGCCCAAGCGGCGGCCGCTGCCATTCAACTCAAAGCAGGAAGTCAGGCCAACGTTGCGGGCATGGAGAACAGCTTGGCTTGCGCTGCGGCCGACATCCTGATGTTGACGGTTCCTTTCGAGGGTCAAGCGGCGCTGCTCAGGCAACTGAAAAACTCCATCACGGAGGGCAGCATCCTGATCGACGCCACCGTCCCGTTGGCATCTGCGGTTGGAGGCAGAGCCTCGCGCCCGCTGGGAGTCTGGCAAGGCTCGGCCGCGCAGCAAACGGCGGAATTGGTCCCGAAGGAAGTGAGCGTAGTCGCGGCCTTTCACAACCTATCGGCGGACCTGCTCAATGGCGATGATCCTCTCGAATGTGACGTCGTTGTCTGCAGTGATGATCCTGACGCGGCACAACTCACCCGCGAACTGGCAGCGAAGATTCCGGGAGTGCGTGCCGTGGATGGCGGCAAGTTGGAAAACGCGCGCATCGTTGAACAAATCACGGCGTTGCTGATCGGTCTAAACATCCGCCACAAAGGACATGCTGGAATCCGCATTACAGGTCTGCCCCCTGCAGCGTATCGCTGACCGCCTTGAGGAGCCTTTCGGTTGAGTGAAAACAACCTGATCGATGCCGCGCGCCAGTATCACAGTGGGACCAAGCACTCGCATCTAAGCGTGCGACTGCATCCGCACGCACTCGATTGGGAGAACAAACCGCTTCTGTTCAAGATCTATCCCACGCTGGAGGTCACGCGTTTGCCTCGCGACTTTCAGGATACGGGCAAGCCGGCGTTGTCAGCGATCGCGGCAGCCGGCGTCGAGCCAAAGGGCGAAGCCGTCCCTGACCTCGAAACCCTTGCTCAGTTGCTGTTTTTCTCTGCCGGGGTAACAAGGAGCAGGAAACATGCGGAGGGAGAAACGTTTTTTCGTGCCGCAGCCTGCACGGGGGCGCTGTACGAAATCGAACTTTATGTGGTCTGCTCCGATCTCCGATCGAAAATTCAGCTTTCCGGGAGTTCTCCCGCATTGCCCGCCGGGGTTTATCACTTCGGGGCCGCCGAGTTTGGCCTGCGCCAGCTTCGAGCGGGAGATTATCGACAGACTCTCGTCGCTGCCACAGGCGACGATCCGGCCCTGGCCCACGCCCCTATCATCGTCATTTGTACAGCGACGTATTGGCGTAACGCATGGAAATATCGGTCCCGTACCTACCGACACTTCGGCTGGGACAATGGCACGATTCTCGCCAACTCTCTCGCGATCTCGGCTGCCATGGGTCTCCCCGCGCGTGTTGTCACCGGATTTATTGACTCGCAAGTGAACGCTCTGCTGGATCTGGACACCAAACGCGAAGTCGCATTCTCTCTGGTTCCGGTTGGCTGGACGCAGTCGACGCCGCCTCCACCGCCCGCCGTCGAGCCGCTTGGCCTTCCCGTCGTCCCCTACTCTGCGAAGGAAGTGGATTACGCCTCGATGCGCAAGATTCACGAGGCTTCTTCTCTCGATTCGGTGGCGGAGGTGGTCGCGTGGCGGGGCAAAACGCCCAGCAATGAAATGCCTCCCGCCAAAGAAACTACCTCTGCGTTGCTGTCGCTCAGCGAATCGCGCATTCCTCCCGATACCATCGAACAGGTGATCTCGCGCCGGGGGTCGACCCGGCAGTTCTCACGCGATCCCATCACAATGGCGGAACTCTCAACCATGCTCGACCGCTCCACTCGTGGCATCCCTGCCGACTTCATCGATCCGCCCGGGAGCCATCTCAATGATCTTTACCTGATTGTGAACAACGTGGTCGGATTGCCGGCTGGGGCTTACGTTTATCACTGGCAGGAGAAATTTCTCGAACCTCTGAAGCGCGGAGAGTTCCGCGACAAGGCAGGATACCTCGGGCTAGAACAGCAAATTCCGGCGGATGCTGCCGTGGATATTTTCTTCCTGGCAGATCTGAAAAAGATCCTGGAACGCTATGGGAATCGCGGCTATCGCGCCGCGCAACTGGAAGCAGGCATTCTCGGCGGGAAACTGTATCTCGCTGCCTATGCCCAGAAACTGGGCTGCAGCGGACTCACTTTCTACGATGACGACGTGGTTAGTTTCTTCTCGCCCCACGCGCGCGGAAAAAGCGCGATCTTTCTCATCGCACTAGGGCGCAGCGCATTGCGTAAATCAGACTCATCGCGCCGTTAGTCCTCTTTTACCTCGACCACCGGGGTGGTCATCTCCTCCGCCGGTTCGCCTGGGGCCATGGCTTGCGCCATGATCAATTGCCGAGCTTCCGCCCGGACCTTTGGCAGTTGTTGGCTGAACCACCAGGCGCCCAAGACCGAAGCCAGGCCACCGATAGCCACCGTCAAGGGCGCGCCCAAGCGATCGGACATCGCCCCGCCCAGCAGCGCTCCGACCGGAGCGAGTCCCATGAACATCATGGAGTACACCGCCATAGTGCGGCCGCGCAGCGCATCCGGCACCATGGCCTGAATCAGTGTGTTCGATGAGGCCATCTGCAGCATGATGAAGTAGCCCACGGGGAGCAACAGCAGAACCGACAGCCAGAACGATGTGGAAAACGCGAACAGAATGAGACTCACCCCGAAACCGGCGCAGCACATCGAAACCCAAGTCCCGAGCCCTTTGACGCCAGAGCGCATGGCGAGAGTCAACGCTCCAAGGAGCGCTCCCACGCCGGCGGCGCCCATCAGGATCCCCAGCCGCACCGCTCCCAGATCATGGGA
>QIAL01000296.1 GCA_003225535.1 Acidobacteriota bacterium
TCATAGGTAGCATATTGGTAGTATATTGGTAGCATGAAAGAGAAGATATCTATCACACTCTCGCACGAGGTCCTGGCGGGGATCGATCGGATCGCAGGATCGAAGCAGTCGCGCTCGGCTTTCATAGAGAGCGTCTTGCGCGAGCACCTGCGTGCAAGAGAGAGGGCCGCACGCGATGCCCGGGATCTTGAAATCATCAATCGGAACGCGAGGCGGCTCAACCGAGATGCAGAAGACGGTCTTGAGCTACAGGCTCCCATAGGGGAACGTCCAGAAGAGTAGCCAGGGGCCTATGAGGCGCGGAGATATCTATCGAGTGCACAAGCCGGAGGGAGATCCCAGACGCCACCGTAGCTTCGTCATCGTCAGCAGGCAGCGTTTGATTGACTCTGCCTATTCGACGGTGATCGCCGCACCTATCTTTACAGAGGGTGATGGACTCTCCACGCAAGTTGCGGTCGGTCCGGAAGAAGGGTTGAAGCACCATAGTTGGATTGTGTGCGACAACCTCAGAAGCCTGCGAAAAGCTGACCTCACCCAGTTCCTTGGCTCGCTTTCTTGGGGCAAGCTCAAGGAGTTGGATGAAGCACTCCGGGTAGCCTTAGAGCTGGATTGAAGCAAGTCCCGGAAGTTCGACGGCGATTACCTCAACTTGTAGGCTCTCGTTCCGTTGGTTCCCGCCTCAAGCTTCTGGCGAGCATCTTCCGTGGCACTGCGATATAATCCGCGCCAAAACCCTTGGGGCAAAACGGCAGAGAGAAAGCAGCTCGGGCCGCTAATTACAGCGAATTCTGATGATAGCCGCCTCCAATTCAACTACGACCACGCACGATCAAAAACTGTGCATCGCGTGCAAAGAGCCGATTCCTATCGACGCAGAGGTCTGCTTTCATTGCAGGACCAGGCAGGTGCCAGAACCAGTAGCCAAGGAACCGGAATCCAAGCGGCTATTGGCATGGATTGGCGTCGTCACGGCAGTGATCGGGCTCATCACGGGCCTAAGCGGGCTGGTGGGACCACTAAAGGGCTGGTGGAAGACGGGGCGCCAGTCGCATGCATTGCTCGCCAGCGCGCAAAGACAGGAGGACCTCGGTGAATACTCCGCTGCCATGGATACCTTGGCGGAGATCCTGAAGGCCACGCCCTCGGACACGCAGGCTCTGCATACTCAACTTGATGTTGCGATGCTGTGGATTGAAGAGATCCGAATTCCGAGGCGCAACGTGGATGATGTCGCGCCGCAAGCGCGGACGATTTTTGACCGCCTCACTCCCATTCTCGAGGGCGGACTCAGTACGGCAAAAGGTTATCGCGCAGCTGACGTGGTGGCGCACCTTGGCTGGCTCAACTTCTTGAAGTCGAATATCACCGGACAGAACGGGATCGTTGAATCGCATCTTCGCGAGGCGTTGCGGATGGATCCGGAGAACGTCTACGCCAATGCCATGATAGGCGAGTGGCTCCTTCTGCCTCGGGCAAACCTAGAAGAAGCGAAAACGCACTTCGCGACAGCGTTGAAAAGCGCCAAGGCTAAACCGTTTGTGCGCGGATGCCAACTCGAAGGGATGATCTATAACGAGGAGCCGGGCGTGCGAGCCGAACTGATTCGGGTTGCCAATCAGATGAGGAAGGACAATGACCCGATCAGCAACGACGACAAAGGAAGAATCCACACATATTTCAGCACGACCGTTGGAACCGATGCTGAATTGCGGGAAGTGGTGTCTGCTGCACCGCCGGATGAGGTCTGGGCCACCTATGAGTGGGTCAGTCCCCCGGCCTCCGAGGCATCGGACTTCAACAAGATGGAGGAACGCTTCATTCAGGCCAACATCGACGAGGTCTCCGGCAAAAGGGGGGAGGCCCTCCAGATTTACCGGAGTCTGGACCAGGAACTGAAGCAAAGGAAGGATTCAGGTCCCCGCATTTCGCAGCGCGTACGAGATGCGGTGCAACGGCTCAGCCACTGAGTGGTTAGAGCTTCTCGAAGAACTCACACGCCGAGCACGAGATGTAGATCCCGCCCGGGACACCGCGTTCGCGGTCCTTCACGCGCTTCACGATGCGCGTCCCTTTGCCACACTTGGGGCAATCGGTGCTCTTGGTGGTATCCATAACCTTCTTGCGGTCGGCTGTTTTTGCGATCTTGGCGCCTACTGCCATGATGGATCTCTCCTGATGTTTCGAATGTGTGCGCAGCGGCCCGCGTCAACTACGCTGAACCATGTGGATGGAATTGTCTGGATCCACTCGGGAAGAATCTGAAGCTGCGTCTTTGTGCTCTTCCGCCGAGATTTATTTTACAGTAACGTTGTGCCGGCTGTCTTGCCGCTAGCGAGGCCTACGATACCGTGCCGCGAAGATTCTGGCCCATTCTGAATACGCTCCTGTTCACGATCTTCGTGCCGGGCACGGTCGCGATCCTGATGCCCCGGTGGCTGCTGGGCGGGTTCACGAGGCCGCCGGGCGGTGTCCCGACGTGGATCGGGGGCATCGTGTTCCTGATCGGGGCCGCCATCTACTTCCGTTGCGCTTGGGAATTCGCGGTTCGCGGGTTGGGTACTCCAGCCCCGATTGCGCCCACGAAATTTCTGGTGACGACCGCACTCCATCGCTACGTCCGCAACCCGATGTATATCGGTGTGGCGATGGCCATTCTTGGAGAAGCCGTGGTATTCCGATCCCTTCACGTCGCGGAGTACGCGGGCGTGATGCTGCTGATCGCGCACTCCTTCGTGGTTTTGTACGAGGAACCAACCCTGCAGCGCCAATTTGGCGAGTCCTACGAGGAATACAAGAGAACTGTGCCGCGCTGGTTGCCGCGAATTGGCACGCGGCCGTGGGAGCCATAGCTGCGAAGGCCTGGGCAGCTGGTTCGGCCAGTGTCTTTCCTCGAAATGTAGCCCCGGACGCCTTCGTCCGGGGTTGCGCGAAGCGCAATCAACGCGGTTGGTACTGTGTCAGCTCTCCGGGATTACCCATGGCCCCGGCACGCTCCCTTCGCTGTGCTCAGGGTCGCGGGGCGGACGAAGGCGTCCGCCCCTACATGAATTTCACGGATTGGCAGCCCGCAGCTGCGGCGAACTGAAATTTCCGAATTCGAGTTCCGACACGATTCCTAAGGGCGCACCCGGCTTGGTTTCAATCCATTGCACCCAGCGGGAAAACGGTCGATTTTCTCCCATGCGGTACTTGTCTTTCACGGTAACCCGGATCCTGGTACCAGCCAGAAGTTGCTCAGCCCAATCTGATTCAAGATCGTGGTAACTACCGCCATGGCCCTGGAATGCGTCCTGCAAGGCCTTGGGCGCGAAGGTATTCATGTTAGGGTTCTGCAAGCCCAGGTTGCGGATATCCCCGGGCGCTCCGAATTGAATGCCGATCAAATGTCCGGCATGCTCGCCAGTGCCGCCAGACATGGCGCGTTGCGCGGAGACGATACGATGGGTCACCACTTTACCAGGAACGCCGAGTTCCCCGGAGGCTTCCTTGTAGGAGTACTTTCCCTGGATCCACTGACGAAAAACGAATTGCGCACTGATGTCAGGTAATGCCATACGACTCTCCCGAATTGCGCAGAATAGTAACACGAAGCGAATGCGCAGGGAGCGGTCGAAAGAGAGAATCAGAGCCACGGATCGACACGGATTTCACGGATAAACCTTATCTATATATATGCTCCATCCGTGGAGATCCGTAAAATCCGTGGCGCTTTTTTGCGGGTGCGTTCACTGGCTGACCTGGCCACGCAAAACAGTAATCGACGCTTTAGGCAGTTGGTACAGCGCGTCGGCGCCCCCCTGCACCGTCGACTTTGAGGGCGGTCCATCGGGATCAGCGTGGCTGCTCTGCCCTGACGAATGCCATTGGTATTCATTCGAGCCGAAGGTGATGCGATCGATCTGGCCGGAAAAGTGGCGCTCTGTTTTCCCTGTGCCGAACGCGATCTTCACCGCGTGATCGTTGGATTGATCGCGGTTGACCAGCATCACCGACCACTGGCCATCCGGACGCTCCACAGCGTAAGCGGTGACCAGAACGTGTCCCGCGGCATCATTGACGTCACTCGCGGCTTTGAACTGCTTGTGTGGCGCGTCGATGGGCTGCACCCATTCTTTCGTGATCAGTTGCGCGGCAATATACTGCGGCGGATAACCCACCACTTTGTAGTTCTGATCGATCAACAGAAAGTTTCCAAAACCTGAAGAGTTTTGGGGATAGGGCATGTAGTGGAAGTAGTAAGTCGCGCCCGCGCCCTCAGCCATCATGCTTCCGACGTAATCAGCAAGCCACAAGCCGCTTTTCACGGTCGAGGGGGGAGCTCCGCCTCCAATGTTGCCTTCGGTCATGAAGAACGGAATGTTCGATGGCACGCCGTTGTCCTTCCACACTTGCACGATGTGGTGCACATACTCCGGCTCGGGATAGAGATCAGCCCAGGAATAACTCGGACGGTCCTGGTACGGGTAATGCTCGAAGGAAAAGAAGGTGAAATCGTTGAGGCGGTTGTGTGCCTTCAGGTAGTCAACAAAACGTCCAATCCATGAAACTTTGCCATTAACGTCCGGCCAAACTTCAACGTCGCCGAACGTGCCTTCGAACGGCGGGCCTCCCAGTTTCGCCTCGGGCACAAGCTTATGGATGGCTGTCGCGAACTGTAGATACAAGGCGCCGTAGTCTTCGGGCAGCATGTGCTGGCCGTCGGCTTCTTCTCCCATCTCGACATACGAAATCGGATAGTGCCGCTTGTACAGATACGCTATTTCGTTCGCCGCATCTTCCGGAGTGGCGTAGAGCATTGCGATCGGGACCATGGTCGGCAGGCCGCGGGTCACGCCGGAGTTGAAGAAGAAATCGAAGCCCACTTGATCACCGCGGCTGTGATCCTCGTCAGAAGCAGCGTGCCAAGGATCGACCGAGGACGGCCATGTGATCGTTTGATCGCGACTGGGGAAATGCGTCACGTAATCGTTGAAGGCGCCATCCTCTGAGACCGCGCCTACGTAGAGCTCGCTAATCGCATAGCCCACACAGTTGCGCTTGTCGGCTGAGCCATGTGTGTCACAAGTATTGGAAGACTCCGTCATCCATACGCGGAGGTAGCGCACAGGAATCATCCAATCGGCCAGCTTCAGCGGGACAGTACCGCCCTTGCCTTCGGTGACGCTGCCCAGCGGGAACGTCTGCCATGTCCCCTTCATCGTCCCCTCGTAAAAGGGTTCGAGCTCTCCAGTCCAGAATTGCACCGCGTATTTTTTCGCGTAGGGATCGGCCCAGGCGATGCGGATGGCATTCACGTCAATCTTGGTGCCTAGGTCGACCATGACCCACTGGGGATGAAGAGAGTCGTCCTCTCCGGTGAAGGCTTTGGTCAGATACGGATTGCTCTTCCAGTAGGAGTGAAGATCACCGTCGGTGAGGCGTGACCATCCGTTGCCGTCGCCGCGGCTGAACCCGCGGTGTGGCAGAGGAGAAGCCCACGAGCTGTGAATTTCTTCTCCAGGCTCGGCATTGCCGACGAAATAGCCTTCCTGCT
>QIAL01000977.1 GCA_003225535.1 Acidobacteriota bacterium
ATCATCCAGTCATGGACCAGAAGGGGCTCATGTTTTCGCCGCACATCATGGTCGTCCAGCAAGGCACGACCGTGGAGTTTCTGAACAGCGACACTGTGCAGCACAATGTGTTCTGGACAGCGATTGGCAGTGACAAGAAGCTGGGACACAACCTGGGAACTTGGCCAAAGGGAGAGAAGCGTTCCTTTACGTTCGACAAACCTGGCGTCGTGCCGATGCTCTGCAACGTCCATCCTGAGATGGCCGGATACCTCGTCGTCAGTCCAACGCCCTATTTCGCTGAGACAGACGACAGCGGTGCCTACAAAATAAAGGACGTTCCCGACGGCAGCTACACCGTGACGGCGTG
>QIAL01000978.1:0-696 GCA_003225535.1 Acidobacteriota bacterium
TCGAAGAGGCCTATCGCCTGGCGCGGGATCCGAATCCTCTAGCGAGCATCTGCGGACGCGTCTGCGCTCATCCGTGCGAGACGGCGTGCCGGCGCGGAGAGATTGATCGGCCGATTTCCATCCGGGCGCTGAAGCGATTCCTCACCGAGCAGTACGGTCCTGAGTCAAAGCGCCCCATCAATGTCAACGAAGGGCGCGGACAGAACAAACTCCCATTCAAAGTTGCAGTGGTGGGCGGAGGGCCGGTGGGACTCTCGGCTTCTCACGATCTCGCGCTGATGGGTTATACGGTGACGATCTTCGAAGCCGCGCCGGTCGCGGGCGGAATGTTGTATCTGGGAATCCCGGAATACCGACTGCCGCGAGGCGTGGTGGAGGCGCAGGTCCGCGAGATTCTGGAGACGGGAGACATCACGCTGAAGCTGAATCATGCTGCCGGGCGCGACTTTACGATTTCCGAACTGCGGCAGCAGGGCTTCGACGCTGTGCTGATCGCTGTGGGGGCGCATCGTAGCCGCGATCTCAGCATTCCAGGCGTCGATCTCGATGGAGTGCACAAAGGAATTGACTTCCTGCTGAATGTAAACCTGGGATACAAGTTCACGATCGGGAAGAAAGTCATCGTCATCGGCGGCGGAAATGTGGCGATGGACGTAGCGCGCTCGGCAGCCCGCGAGGTTGTGAAGCAGCACGCGG
>QIAL01000978.1:701-2405 GCA_003225535.1 Acidobacteriota bacterium
CCTTCCGCGGAGAATGTATCGGCAGTTGCGACCAGGGAGATGGTCGACATTTCTCTTTCCGCCTTGCGCATGGGGGCGCGCGAGGTGGATCTTGTTTGTCTGGAACGGCGCGAAGAAATGCCGGCCGCTCTGGAAGAAATTGTCGAGGCCGAAGAGGAAGGGATCATTATGTATCCCGGTCTTGGCCCCAAGCGGATCGTAGGGAGAGACGGCAAGGTCGCTGCGCTCGAAACACTCAAGACCAAGTGGGTATTTGATCAGAACAAGCGGTTCAATCCGGCATTCTACGAGAACAGCGAGAGTCAGATCGAATGCGACACGATCATCATGGCGATCGGACAGGCTCCGCGGCTCGACTTCTTCACTCCTGAGGATAAGGTCGACATCTCTCCGCGCGGTTTGGTCGCGGTCAATCCGCAGACGTTGATGACGTCGGCTGCGGGTATCTTCGCCGGGGGTGACTGCGTGTTTGGCCCACGGCTGATCATTGATAGCGTCGCAGACGGCAAGCGCGCGGCAGTCGGCATCGACGAATATCTGCGAGGCGGAAAACATCCGGACCCGGTGATCGAGGTGGAACTGCTGAAGCGCCATGCAATGCCACTCGGATATCTGGATATCAACCGGCAACCAGTTCCGATGCTTCCCTTGGAGCGTCGCACGGGCGTGACCGAGGTTGAGGTTGGGTATGACGCGGCCAGCGCAATGGCGGAGGCCCAACGCTGCCTGCATTGCTGGGTGAACACGATTTTCGAGGGCACTCCCGAAGACGGCAGCATGTGCATCCTGTGCGGCGGCTGCGTAGACGTTTGTCCGGAGAAATGCCTGGAACTCGTGTCGCTCGACCGCATCTCGTTTGAACCTGAGACGGTGAAGCAGATTCGCGATAACCAGGAGTGTTTCGGCGTGGAATTCGATGAGGTCGCCGCCGACGAGTTGGGCGTCGTGACCGGCGCCGCGATGCTGAAGGACGAGACGCGGTGCATCCGGTGCGGACTCTGCGCGATGCGGTGCCCGGTGGGCACCATCACGATGGAATCGTACAACCTGCTTCCCGCAGAGCCGACCGGGCTGATTTCGATCGCTGCGATTGGCGCGGGATTGCAGAGGTGAAGTCCCACCCTAAACGTCGCAAAAGGCGCGACGTTTAGGATGTGGCACAAGCGAACTCAGCCGGCGTCAGTTTTTCACCAAACTAGGGCTGGGGTCGTTGAGCATCGCGGCTGTCGGGACCGCCGCTTTTTCCTATCAGTACCTGGAACCGAATGTTCTCTACGAGCCTTCTCCGGTGGTCAACGCGGGAAAGCCGGACCGGTATCCGCTCGACTCGGTGACGCTCGACGTGAATAACGGGATCTACATCATTCATTCACAAGAAGGCTACTTTTCGATCAGCGCGGTCTGCACGCATCTGGGATGTCTGACCGCATGGAAGCAGGAATTGGGCATCATCGCCTGCCCGTGCCACGGCAGCAAATTCGAGCAGAGCGGGAAAAAGATCGAAGGTCCGGCGCCCAAGCCATTGCCTTGGAAGCGCGTATGGCTCAACGATGACGGCGATCTGCTGGTCGATCGCTCCACCGATGTTCCGCCACTGGCGCGGGATTCCTTCGTGAGGGTTTGAAATGGCGAAAACCGTAGACCAATACTTCGACGAATTGCGGCAGACACGAGTGTGGCGGTCGATCTTCCGCAGCGGAAGCG
>QIAL01000414.1 GCA_003225535.1 Acidobacteriota bacterium
TCGAAGCTCATAGGTCAGTCTCCTTGCGCGCCTGCTCGCGGAATTGATCGTGTTCGACGCCGCGGGTGGGGGTAAGTCCGTCGGCGAGAGCGGGCGCGGGTTTGTTTTTCCAGGAGCGGACGATATAGACGACCAGCGCGATGCCGGCGAGAAGAACGACGAAGGGCATGATCCAGGCGGTACGATCGAAGCCCGTTGTCGTGGGGGCGGCGAGGACCGTGGGTCCGTATTTCTGCACGAAGGCTTGCTGCACGAGGCTGTCGCTGTCGCCGCGGGAGACGGCGGCCATGAGTTCGTTGCGCATGCCGTCGGAATCGGGGCAGCCGACGTGGTTGCATTCGAGCAGGATCTGGCCGCAACTGCAGATGCACATCAGCTGATGGCCAAGTTCGTTGAAGCGAGTGCTGGGATCGCTGGCGCCGGAGAAGGCAAAAACGGCGGCGGCGAGGACCGCGCAGTGTAGAGCGCGGCGAAGGGTCGGATTTTGTTTGAACTTCATCAACATATATTCAGTTTCTGCTCGGGTCACGACTGAAGTCGTGCCCTTCCGGGTCGTGTTCCTCGTCAAGTCCTGTTGTGCTTGCCACACACCGCGCTTCGCGCGGGGGCGGACGAAGGCGTCCGCCCCTACATTTAATCTCCGGCGGGGACTGGGGCGGCGTGCTCCAGTGTCCTTGGAACCGCGACGCGGACCGCAACTGGAGCGTTAGGCACCAGCGCGAGGACTGTGCCGCCGATGATGATCCAGACGCCAAGCCAGATCCACATGACGAGCGGATTCAGGTGCGCTTTCAAAATCGGGTGACCGTTGTCCTGATTCAATCCCTCGTAGACCACGTAGAGATCTTCTTTGAGCGACGAGCGGATGAAGGGCATGGTCGACGTCTGCTGACTGGCCTTGTAGAAACGGCGCTCGGGCGTAAGCGTATCGATCTGTCGGCCATCTTTGAAGACATCGAGAACGGCCCACTGCGCGTCGTAGTTGGGGAATTCCTCGTCGGTGTAAGAACGGCAAAGCAGAGTGTAGGGGCCGAGGTTCATTTTGTCGCCATAGGCCATTTCCTGCTCTTTGTCGATATTGAATGCGCCGCCAGCGACACCGATGATGACGACGACCACGCCGAAGTGGACGATGTAACCTCCGTAGCGGCGCGTATTGCGATGCGTAAGCTGGACCATGGAGGCGAACATGCCCTGGCCGGTCTTTTCAGAGATGACGCGACCGCCACGGTAGAACTCGCTGGCGATGGTGAGGGTGCACATCACCGCGAGGCTGATGGCCATCAGCGAATAGAAATAAGAGATGTCCAGCCAGGGACGAAGGCCGAAGGCGCCTCCCCAGTTGGGCGGCGTGGCCATCAGGAAAATTGCGGCGATGACGGCGCCGACGCAGGGCCACATGAAGTTGCGTTTCAGACTCTCAAACGATGTTTTGCCCCATGCCAGCAGCGGTCCAATGGCCGTGAGGACAATCAGGAGAAGCGCCACAGGAATCGCGACGCGGTTATAAAAAGGAGCGCTGACGGTGACCTTATTGCCCTGGATGAGTTCGGAAATCTTCGGGAACCATGTGCCCCACAAGACGGTGAAGCAGAGCGCGCAGAAGAGCAGGTTGTTGAACATGAAGCTCGACTCGCGGGAGACGACGGCTTCCAGTTTGTGCTCACTGCGCAGATGCTTATGGTTCTGCACGTAGAAGAAGACGAACACTGCGGCGATGATGGCGAGAAAATAGCCAAACCAAGGTCCGATCGAAGACTGCGCGAAGGCATGGACTGAACTGATGATGCCGCTGCGGGTGAGGAACGTGCCGAGGATGGCAAGCCAGAAGGAGAAGAAGACGAGCCACATGTTCCAGACCTTCAGCATGCCGCGCTTCTCCTGCATCATGACGGAGTGCAGGAAGGCGGTGCCGACGAGCCATGGCATCAGCGAGGCGTTCTCAACGGGGTCCCATCCCCAGTAGCCTCCCCAGCCAAGAACGGCGTAGGCCCAGTGCGCGCCTAGGAAAATGCCGCAGGTGAGCAATCCCCAGGTGACCATGGTCCAGCGGCGGGTGATGTGAATCCATTTATCGCCGGGATACTTCATGATCAGCGCGCCCAGTGCGAAGGCGAAGGGAATGGTTGTCCCCACGTAGCCGAGATAAAGCATGGGAGGGTGAATCACCATCTCGGGATACTGCAGAAGCGGGTTGAGACCGGTGCCGTCGGGGCGAAGCGGGCCTTCGAGCAGGCCGAAGGGATTGGCTGCGATGTTTACCAAAGCAAAAAAGAAGACCTGCACTCCGGCGAGAATGACGGAGGCGTAAGCGAAGAGGCGCGGATCAGTCTTGTAGCGAAGGCGGAGGATGAAGGCGTATCCGGAGAGCAAGAGCGCCCAGAACACCAGCGAACCTTCCTGCCCTGACCAGAGGGTTGCGAACTTGTACTTGGCGTCGAGATCGCGATTACTGTGATGGTAGATATAAGCGATGGAGAAGTCGTTGCGGAAGGCAGAGACGACGAGAACCACGGCTGCAAGAAGCACGGCCGGGAACACCACGACACCGGCACGGCGGGCGGTCTCGCCGAGACGGTTCCAGTCAGGATCGTCTTTGAATATGAGCGCGAGGAGCCCGACTCCGAACGAATAGACGCTCAGCGCCAAGGCGAGGAGCAAGGCGAAACTGCCGATTTGTGCCATGTGGAAGAGCCCCAGGTTATTTTTTCAGAAAGTGGTGGAGGTGGCAACCGCGATAGTAGCGAAATAGGGTCACGGTAGGACAATGGGGTAAAGGGCGAAGGGGAGTAGGAAATCTGCTCCAGAAGAGCGGAGATTTTCGTAAACGTTTCCGCCGCTGGACGGCGGCCGGGGCTCGGCCGCCAGCCGGAACAGGCGAGCGCCCTTAGGCGCTGTACTGGTGGTAACGCTGGCGGATTTCCTGTTCCGCTGCGATCCAGTCGTCGGATTCGTGGCCCGGCTCAAATCCGCGACGCTCGGCCATGAGGTAAGCGAGGCGGCGGATCTCGTCTTCCAAGTTGATGGGCACGATCGTGGCGCGCGAGTCAGACCGGACGATCTCCGGCTTGGCCCCGGTCTTCTTGCGAACCGTCTTGTTGGCGCCGCCGTTGAGAGCGTCGCCGTTCCCGTTTGCTTGTGCCGCGAGGACCTCGTTCGAGGCAATCTCGGCAGCTGGGTTCACACTGGTATCATCGCTGATTTTCTTGGGTACTCTAGGTTTTGCCATATTTGCTTACTCCTTGAACTCCTGGTTAGGAATGATCGGTGATAAAGAGGCAACATTGGTCGCCCCTCAAAGTTTCTGATTGTAGGTCTATACCTCTACTATATCGCCAGTCCCCGTGTGAATGGAGACGATTCGCACGAAAATTTTGAATTTTTACCAGCAGGAATTCCGAAAGGAAACAGTACGAGGAGGGGATTGAGTTTAAGGGAGAGTTTTCAAACCGCAGAGGTCGCGGGGAAAATCCACGAAGTCCATAAAGAGAGTGTGTTCCCGCGCGCTGCGCGTGAGACGTATGCCCGGATCGCTTGTTATAATCGTAATCTCTCGCCGAGTGGCGCTATCGTCTAGGGGTTAGGACGGAAGATTCTCAATCTTCAAACCCGGGTTCGATTCCCGGTAGCGCTACCAGTATTCCGGCCCCGGCTGGGTTGGTGACTGGTTCGGCGGGAACTTCTCGACCAGGATCGCGACGTTCTAGATGCCGGATCGGAATTATTCGGCAGCGAATGCAAAGTGTCTTCTGCAACCTTGACGAAGTCTTCGCACTTCATCGTTCACCACTGACTCAAACGGCACACCCGCACCGAGTAGCCTCCGCCATCCTCTTCCTCGTCGTCGTCCTCATCGTGCGTGATGTTTCCTTCATCTTCTTCTTCATCGTCCTCTTCCTCGTCCGGCTCTTCCCGAAGAAGAACATCGCTTCGCGCCGAGCGATCCAAACAGTCCGCGTCCCGGCTTTGTAGGCGTATTCTGGTCATGTCCACATGGTACTCTGTGCCCGTAGGCAAGAGCAGCGGGCGTTCGTTGCGGGTGCTGGCGCGGACTGGCAAATGTACCAACCGCGCAGGAAAGACCTATCTCGCTTCGGTTTGACCCATTCGCACTTCGTACTAGATGAGTGAGACGCATGGACATTGAACGCATCATTGACGAGATTGAGCAGCTACAGGAAATGTTCGAAGCGCCGGATATCAGGCCACTCAGCGCGAGCGACATCTCTGCGGCCAATCGAAGGCACGACGAGATGCTCGCGCATAGCCCTTGGTTTCGACTGTGGCAGCATTTTGGCGTGTGCTGCCGATCCGAATCCCCAGTCATTCAACTAGGGGACAGAGAGAGCTAATTAGCATCTCAATCACAGAGGAGGGTCACTGTGACGGACGAAATCGTGTTTCATCGCGGGACAACGATGGTGCGTCGTCTGCATCTGGCTCCCGGTGAAGCGATGGCGTGGCATGCGATCCATTTCAGAGGGTGGCAGTCGTCTTGAAAGGCGACCTTCTTTCGATTGAGTACCGCGATGGAGGCGGGAGCCTGCGCGTTGAGGTTACGCCGGGACAGGTAGATTGGGAAGAGACGAGTGCGCGTATCCATCGAGAGGTTAACGTCGGCAAACAGCCCTACGAGCAAGTCACGATTTTCCTGCTTGACCGTCCTGACGCGGTTGCGCAACCGACCGAAGAGTAGCAAGCCGCTACGATGCGGCGGCTCTGGGTTACCCCCAACGCGCTTCAGAAACCGCAAGATTCTAGCGCTGAACTCCGCGACATTCTGGTAGATCGGTGTGTGCGCACGTCCCTCGAAGATCGTTAGCTCCGAATTGCGTATCTTCTCCTTCATGCAATCTGCAAAATGAGTCGAAGTCGAATGCGGTGATGACCCATCGACCGACTGCGCGGGTCGGCTCCGCACAAAATCCGCCGGATTCAATGGGTCACAACTTCGATTCCCGGTAGCGCGCCAGGAGACAGCACGCCGACTAAATGTGGGGGGCCTTTCCTAAATATACCTTGACACGTATATGCTTATTGAAGTATATAAAAAGTGTGGAATCCGTATTCGAAATCATTGCTGAGCCGAACCGCCGCGCGATCCTGAGCCTGCTGGTCTCGTCAGAACAGTCGGTGGGAGAGATCGAGCGTCAACTTCGCATGACGCAGCCCACCGTGTCGAAGCACCTGCGGGTGCTGCGCGAGGCGGGCTTCGTGGAGTCGACAGTGGACGCACAGCGCCGTCTCTACCGGCTGAAACCGGAACCATTTCGGAAGGTGGATGCCTGGCTGGATCAGTTTCGCCGGTTCTGGTCCGCTCACCTCGATGCTCTCGAACGCCACCTCGACCGCATCGATCCATCAACCCCAATGAAGAAAGATAAGGAGAAACCGACGCGGCCCAAACCGCGAACGTGATCAAGGAGAACCAAATGAAAATCAAAGTGACCAGCGTATACGTTGACAATCAAGACACCGCCCTGCGCTTCTATACGGAGGTGCTCGGCTTTGCCAAGAAAACCGATTTCAGTCAGGGCCCATATCGGTGGCTGACCGTGGCCTCGCCCGAGGAGCCGGGCGGCACTGAGCTGCAGCTGGCGCTGAACAACAACCCCGCGGCCAAGGCGTATCAGCAGGCGATTTTTCAACAGAGTCAGCCCGCGATCATGTTTTTCACCGACGACATCAAGGGCGACTACGAGCGGATCAAAGCCCGCGGCGCCGAGTTCACGATGCCGCCCACCGACGTGACCGGC
>QIAL01000983.1 GCA_003225535.1 Acidobacteriota bacterium
CAGTTCGTGCGTTTGGCCACCGTAACGTGCTGCCCAGGCCTGGTTCCCGTTTGAATCGTATTTGAGGGTGAGTAAATCGTAGGCCCAGCCGTTGGTCGTCGTATAAATGCTCGTGCCTGTCAGATACAGATTGCCATCGTTATCGAGCTGGACGACGCCGGAGCCCAACCAGCGGCCGGTGACATCTCCATAAGCGGTGCTCTGGAGCAGCGTTCCCTGCGGGCTGTATTTCAAGCTGAGAATGCCGCCTATTCCAGTGCTGGGGAGCAATCCGATTCCGGCGATGTAGATATTCCCGGCGTCGTCAATAGTTAGCCCGCTGGCAGATTGGGATTCGCCATTGCGTGTTCCGGCGTAGTGCGCTGTCCAGAGTACAACGCCGGCGGAATTATATTTGACGACGGTGATATCAGAGATGCCGTAGTTCGAGTTCCAAGTGCTCCCGACCACAATCGCATTGCCATCTCCATCGGTGCCGAGGGCTGAGACCCACTCCATGCCAGCGGCCACGCGGACCCATAATTCATCACCGCTGGGCGAATATTTCACGGTGGTAATCGTATCGACCCCGTCGGCAATCCGTCTGAGACCTGTGACAACTGCGTTTCCGAAACGATCTACCGAGAAGCCCCGTGGTTCGGTTCCCCACTGATTAAAACCCGCGAGCCGCCTGACCCAAAGTTGATTGCCGTCGGCATCGTATTTGATGGTGAGGTAAAACGCGGAATTAGTCGTCTCACCCAATCCCATCACCCAGGCTTCTCCAGAATCATTTACCACGACGACACCCGGCGATCCGCCATCGTAAAACCGCTGCCATTGAATTCATTGACCGAATATCCGAGCACATAAACGTTTCCGCTCGCGTCCAGAGCCAACGACTGGACTGCGTCGCTGTGTCCTCCGTTATAAATCCGCTCCCACAACTGTTCGACGGGTGCCGATTGGGCCCAGCCGGCAACAATCAGCAACAGCGTGCCGGATGTTCGTGCCACCGTTCGAATCCAGTCGCCAATTCGCATAATTCTTCGCCCTATTTCGAAATCGATTGATTCAGAAGTGTTTGCGCCGGCGGATCACGCAAAACCAGCCTGCATTTATTACAGGGCAGACCGTCGCCGAAGGTTGCACAAAAATTTTGGGGAAACTAGTTAGCGCTGCCAGCGAGGACGTGAATCAGATGCCGGATCTCCTCCTCCACATCCGCGGACCGCGTAACCGTTTGGGCAATTACTTCGCGCAAAATCTTTTGATACCGGCTGCGCAAGCGGTGCATGGCCGATTTAATGGCGGTCTCGGACATGCCCAAACGCTTTCCAAGTTCTGCGTAGGTTTGATCGCCTCGCTCGGAGGGCGCGACGTCTTTCAATTGATCGTAAAGCTGGCTCTTCCCCGCAGCCAGGTAATCCGCCTCCAATTGCTTCAGTGCCTGCTCGATGATCCGTTCGGCCCAGCGCCGTTCGAAGATCTGATCGGGTGTTAATGTGTCCATTGGTTCGAATCCAGAGCGGTCTTCGGCGGAAAATTCATCGAGTGAGATAAAGATTTTGTCGCCGCCACGCTTCTGCGCCGCCGCCTTGTCCCGTTCATCCCGAAGAAAATTCTTCAGGAACGTGAGCAGGAAGGATCGGAATTTGCCCTCTTGATTTTTCAAGTGCGCGAGAAAATCCCGGGCCATCAAGTGCTGAAAGAATTTCTGCGTGAGATCCTGCGCATCCGCCCGGCTGTAGCCGTCCCGTTGGATAAACGCGTAGAGCGGCGGCCAGTACGACCGGCAAAGCGCCTCCATGGCTTCGCCAGCTTGTAGCGAATCGCCTTTCTTTGCTGTGAGCACCACGCTCCAATGAGTGGTCGTGAACCAATGCGCGTGCTTTTGGTTCTGGTCTGGCCGGTGTGAGGTGGGCGTCGGATGCTCTTCTCCCGCAATCATACCCGTTCTACCAGTCTGACTGACTCATCGCCAAAAGCCGAGGCTTAAATTGAAACGTTTTGAAGACGGACAATGCAAGTTTTTCGCTCGCGAATCGTGCCTGTTTGCGTTCAACTCTATCGGAAGAGAACGCTCGATGCTCCAGCAATTTAACGAGAAAAACCGCAGTCTGTTGATCAACATCAACGGGAAGCTCGTGCATCGCGACGAAGCTGGAATCAGCCCGTTCGATTCGGCTGTTCAGGGTGGAGACGCTGTTTGGGAAGGGCTTCGGCTTTACAAGGGAAAAATCTTTCGGCTCATCGAGCACCTGGATCGCCTTAAAGGTCCGCGCAGGCTCTAGCGTTTGCGAGAATTCCGTCACATGAACAGATCATCGAT
>QIAL01000984.1 GCA_003225535.1 Acidobacteriota bacterium
GCCAGAGTGTATTACGCCAAGTTGGTTGGGACGGCAAAACGCCAGTGCTGGTCGTTTGCCCGATCAATCCGTTCGAGTGGCCTGTGAAAGCCTCCGTCGCGAAATATGCGCTGCGCAGTCTTACGGGCGCTTATAAGGACAGTCATTACCGAACCGTGTACTTCCATAACTCAGGACCGGCTGCAGATCGTGCTTACCAGCACTATCTGACGTCGATCGCCAACGCCGTCGAAGCATTCCGCAAACAGCGCAACGTCTTCGTGATCCTCGTGGCAACCGAACGACTCGACGCGCGTCCGGCAAACAAGATCTCAGAAAAACTTGGCGGAGTTCCGGTTCTGACCAGCGATCACTACAACATGTACGAATTGGTCAGCATTCTGTGCTCGTGTCACATGATGGCTTCTTCCCGCTATCACGGAATCGTGACGTCAATGCCCTCACTCGTTCCATCCGCCGGAATCACCATGGACGAACGCATCCGAAACCTGATGCGCGAGCGCGGACATCAGGAACTGCTGATGACCGTGGACGATCCTGATCTAGAACCGAAGCTCTTGGCCGCCCTGAACGTCCTGGCTACTGAAGGCGAACGTATTTCCGATGGGATCGCACGCACTGTCGTTAAAAATCTGAAAGTCATGGCGCAGATGGGCGTTTTCTTCGAAGAGGAAGTGCAGCGACGCTACCCCGAATTCCCGACACGCACCGGCGAGTGGAGTTGGGAGGATTACCTGCCGCCTATGAACGAGTCGCTACGGCAGTTGGTATCAGCCTTTAGTTAGTCGTCCCGGTCCTAGAACTGATCATGCCCTTCGTTGGAGACATTTTTTCGCAACTCAAAGCTGCGCCCGATATCCGGATCCTGCAAGAGATCCGCGACGGTGAGTTTACCGGCGTGACCGGGTCCGAGTTGCTGGAGTTCGTCCGCAAGGCGCGGACGTTTCTTGCGTCGAAGGGCCTGAAGAAAGGCGACCGCTGCGCCATTCTGGCGCCCAACAGTATCCGTTGGATCGCTTTGGATCTGGCGGCAATGGCCGAAGGCTTGATCGTAGTTCCGCTGTATTTCCGTCAGTCTCCCGCTGAACTGGTCGTCATGATGAAAGACAGCACGCCCGCCCTTATCTGCTGCGCCGACGTGACACTTCGCGACGGAATTCAGCAGGCATGGCCGCAGTCTCCGCCACTTTCGCTGTTCGATGAAATCTTCCAAGGAGTGGAGGGAATTTCGCTGGATCGTCCTCAGCTACGCGACGAAGACCCGGTGACGATGGTTCATGCTGGGTTGCACTTCGGCGAGGCTCGACGAACTGATGGGCGGTCGCACCGGCCAGGACCGTATCTTCCACTATCTGCCGTTGAGTTTTTGCGCATCATGGATTGCCGTTCTCACGTTCATGCTGCGTGGAAGCCTGATTACGTTGAACACTGACTTGACGAAGATCGCGAGGGACATGCCGGCTGTAGCACCCCATTACTTTCTCAACGTCCCTCAACTGCTTGAGCGCATGCGCCGTGGCGTCGATGAACAGATCGCGCAAAAGGGAGGACTCGCGCAAACCGCCTACTCGCGAGCCAAAGCAGCGTGGGGTCGCAACGGCAAGCAGCCTCAGACTGGCGATTCGTTTTGGCTCTGGTTAGCGAACCTGCTGGTCTTTCCCACGATTCGCAAGAAAATGATGGGTGAACACTTGAAGGCCCTGATCTGTGGGTCCGCCCCGCTTACTCCCGAAACGCAGGACTACTTCAAAATGCTCGGCATTCCTGTGCTCCAGGTCTATGGGCTGACCGAAACCACCGGCATCTGCACCATGGATGATCCTAGGAATCCTGTGCCCGGCCGCGTAGGTCCCGCAATACCGGGAATCGACATGCGGCTGGCTGACAACGACGAAATTATCGTGAAGGGCCCGAATGTATTCCAAGGCTATTGGAACCGCGAGCAGCAAACGGCCGAGGTGCTTCGTGGCGGATGGTTTCACACCGGCGATCAAGGTGAGCAAGACGGGACGGGAACGTGGAAGATTGTCGGCCGCATCAAGAATCTGATCGTCCTCGGTTCCGGCCACAAGATCGCGCCAGAGACGATCGAAGACGAGGTTGCGAAGCATTTGCCGGGTGCGCAGCAGATCGTTATCGTCGGAAACGGCCGTGGATATCTATCTGCTATCGTGACCGGGAATCTAAACAGGGAACAGGTGCAGGTGGCCCTCGACGCCGTCAATCCGGACCTCCCGCACTATAAACAGGTACGCGCATTCGTCACGCGAACAGATCCATTTTCCATCGAAAACGGAATGTTGACCGCGAATGGCAAACTCAAGCGGGATCTAATCTCTGCGCAAATGAAGAATGAAATCGACGACATGTACCGGACGGTGAAAACCGCATGAGCGCAGGCCTCAGTCGCAAAGGCGAAGCGATGT
>QIAL01000985.1 GCA_003225535.1 Acidobacteriota bacterium
AGTCCACGTTCCTTGAAATGCTGGCCTCGGCCGCCGTTGATGCACACCGAACCCTCCGTCTTCTTGAGGTTCGCGGGCAAGGCAAGGATCATCCGGTTCTGCTCAATGTCCCCGAAACCGCATATTTGAAGTGCGTCATAGGACACGTAACCTGAAGCAGCGTAAGCAAATAGAGTACTTGACAACAATACACTCAACTTTTATGCTTCTTATACGCTAACAATGCGTCTAATGAAGTGAACCGGTGGAAGAGCGGCCCTTCAGCGCCGCGTCTGGACAACGTAAGACTCGGGGCTTTAGCTCATGCTTTTCGCTCCGGTCAACAAACTCAAGTTCTGATCAACACCAATATCTGAAGGAGGATTTAGTCATGACCGTATTAACCCGTTGGGAGCCGTTCCGTGAATTCGCCACCTTGCAGGACCGCATGAACCGTCTGTTCCGCGAATCGTATAACGATGCTGGGCAGGACGAGTCCCTGACGACTTCACGCTTTGCCCCAGCTGTTGACGTCTACGAGGACGAACACCAGGTCACCACGCTGACCGTGCACGGCGAGCGCAAGATCGAAAAGGAAGAGAAAGAAGAGAACTACCGTCGAGTGGAGCGTCAGTATGGCAGCTTCACCCGCACCTTCACTCTGCCCCAGACCGTCGACACCGAGAGCGTCTCGGCGACTTACGACAAGGGCGTCCTGAAGATCACGTTGCCCAAGAAAGCCGAAGCGAAGCCGAAGCAGATCAAGGTCAACGTCGGCTCCGAAAAGCAAATCGAAGCCAAGGGCCCAAGCAAAGCCGCGTAAGGCAGCGGCCAGTGATCAGGGATCAGTGGCCAGTAAGGCCTATGTGGGGACAGCCGCCTCGGCTGTCCCGCGAAGGCGAAGCCGAGCGCTGCTGAGACAAGCTGATCCGTACTGTGAGAAGCTAATCTTTAGCCCCTGACAACGGGAGGCGGCAGAGGTGACCGCCTCCCATTCATTTTGTAATTGTGAAATTTAGGAATTGAGTAATTTGAACCCCGAACCGCCGAAATCTCTTCCAATTACTCAATTACCAAATCGAGGTTTAAGTCATGCCCATCCGTTGGGACAAATTCACCGTCAAAGCGCAGGAGGCTGTCCAGCGCGGGAACGAACTCGCTTCCGAGCACGGCAATCCCGAGCTGCTACCGATTCATTTGCTTGCAGCCCTGCTCGAAGACAAAGAAGGCATCGTTCCACCGGTGCTGGAGAAGATCGGCATCGGCCCGCAAGCCGTGCTGAGTGCGGTCTATGCCGAAATCGAGAAGCTTCCCAAGGTTTCTGGACAGGCCTCGCAGGCCTCGCTCTCGAACGAGAGTAACAAGCTGCTTGAGCAGGCTTTCAAAGAAGCGAGCAACTTCAAGGACGAGTACGTCTCCACCGAGCACCTGCTGCTGGCGATCACGCACCTGAAGCGTGATAAAGCACAGCAGATCCTGGCTCAAGCAGGAGCAACTTACGACGCGATTCTGAAGGCGCTCACCGTTGTGCGGGGGTCGCAGAAGGTGACCGATCAGAATCCGGAAGC
>QIAL01000415.1 GCA_003225535.1 Acidobacteriota bacterium
CCACTATGTTTGAAAGATTGGATCAAATTGAAGCCCGTTACGAAGAGCTGACCAATGCGCTCGCGTCGCCGGATATCGTCAACGACTCGGCGCGATACCAGAAGACCGCCAAGGCTCATGCCGAGATCGCACCCATCGTGGAGAAGTATCGGGAGTACCGGGACCTGACCAAGGGGATCGCCGACAGCAAAGCAATGCTACTCGAGGAAAAAGATCCCGAGATGCGCGCCTATGCTCAGGAAGAGCTTGATAGGCTGCAAGCTCGTGTTACCGGCGCGGAAGAGGAGTTAAAGGTTCTGCTGCTGCCCAAGGATCCGAACGACGAGAAGAACATCATCCTCGAAATTCGCGCCGGCACCGGAGGAGACGAAGCCACGCTCTTCGCCGCGGAAATCTTCCGCATGTACACCCGCTATGCCGAGACGCAGCGCTGGAAGGTTGAGGTTTTATCGTCGTCAGAGTCATCGGCTGGCGGCCTGAAGGAAGTGATCGCCATCATCGAGGGCAACCGCGTCTATTCGCAGCTCAAGTACGAAAGCGGCGTGCATCGTGTGCAGCGCGTGCCCGCCACCGAGCAGCAGGGACGCGTCCATACGTCCGCTGTCACCGTCGCCGTGTTGCCCGAAGCCGAAGACGTCGATATCAAGATCGAAGCGAAAGACCTCCGCATTGACACGTTCTGCTCTTCCGGCCCCGGTGGCCAATCGGTGAATACCACATACTCCGCGGTGCGCATCACGCACATTCCTACCAATACCGTCGTCAGTTGCCAGGACGAAAAATCGCAGATCAAGAATCGCGAAAAAGGCATGCGCGTGCTGCGCTCGCGGCTCTACGAAATCGAAATGGAAAAGCAGCAGCAGGCCCTTGCCAAAGAGCGCAAGGCCATGGTGGGCTCGGGAGACCGCAGCGAAAAAATCCGCACCTACAATTTCCCGCAAAACCGTCTCACCGATCACCGCATCGGCTTCACGATTCACCAACTCGAAGCGGTAATGGATGGCAAGATCCAACCGTTAATCGAGGCCCTGATCACGCACTATCAGGCCGAGAAACTGAAGCAGGAAGCCGCCAGCGTGGTTTAGGGGAGAACGTTGCGAAGAGGAAAACTCACTTCCCAGAAGCATGTATGCCCGAGCTGGAGCAAACTCTTTCCGAAGTTCTAACCGGACGCTACTTCGCCAACCTGGCGCGCGTACGCGAACTCTCCGAACCGCTCACGGACAAGCAGTTCTGGACCAAGCCCTTTCCTTACGGTAACAGCTTTGGCCATCTGGTCCTGCACCTGACCGGCAACCTGAACTACTACATCGGCGCGCAGATCGTGAACACCGGCTACGTGCGAGACCGCGCTCGCGAATTTACCGATCCCACCCCTCCATCCAAGGAAGAAGCTCTGAAGCGACTGGACCACGCCGTTGCAATGGTGATTCAGACAATTCGTGCCCAGTCGCCTGAAGACTGGTCGAGGCCATACTCGGGCGTCGGCACCAACTGCGGCAATCGCCTCGACATGACCGTACAATGCGCTGCCCATATGCAGCATCACATCGGCCAGATGATTTATCTCGGCTACGAATGGAAGAGACAGTCAGCTCAGTAAGCAACCAGTGCGGCCAGTTCCTCACCTAACAGCGTTATGTCGAACCCAAGAACGGGTTCTCTTCTCGCACTCGCGGGATTTGGCTTGGCCACCGCCGGAGCAGCCTGGTACGGTGCCCGTTACAGCCGCGGCAACCGCGACGGCTGGTATCGTGACCTCCGCAAACCCAGTTTCACTCCACCCGACAAAGTCTTTCCGGTCGCATGGACCACTCTATATGCACTGATCGCGTATTCGGGATGGCGCGTCTGGAGCGCTGCCCCTTCGCGGGAACGCAATGCCGCCTTGCGGCTGTGGATCTCACAACTAGCCGCCAACGCCCAATGGTCGAAGTTGTTCTTCGGCCAGCGTCGCCCAACACTAGCGTTGGCTGACGTCTTCGCGCTGGAAGGCAGCATCATCGCCTACATAGCCGCCGCCCACAAAGTCGACCGCGCTGCCGCGTACGTATTCCTGCCCTATGCGGCCTGGGTCGCCTTCGCGACCGTCCTTAACGCGGAAATCCTTCGCTTGAATCCGCAACTGAGCTAGAACATTACGAATGCCGGTAAAGGCCGCTCGTCCGTTTGTCAACAGGGGATCCGGCGATCCCAGTTCGCAACTGAGAACTGAGAACTGAGAACTGAGAACTGAGAACTGCCCGTCCCTCTGTGGTGAAATAGCTGTGTGCACCTGAAAGACTCCCTGTCCAAGGCTATCGCCCGCCTCACCGCCGACAACGTTCCGTCCCCCCGCTTGAACGCCGAGTTGCTGCTAATGTTCATCCTGAGCTGCGACCGCGCGTATTTGTTCGCGCATCCCGAGCGCAAACTTTCAACGGAAGAAGAATCCAGCTACGAAGCCGCACTCGCCGACCGCGTACGCGGCGTCCCCGCGCAGTACATCACCGGCCACCAGGAATTCTGGGGCATGGACCTCATCGTCACCCCCTCGGTGCTGATCCCGCGCTCCGAGACAGAACATCTGATCGAAAGTGTCCTCGAAATTCAGACCTCAGGCGTCAGGCCACAGACCTCTGACCAAACATACCCTGAGGTCCGAGGTCCGAAGTCCAAGGTCCGGATCGTCGACGTAGGCACCGGCTCGGGCTGCATCGCGTTGGCACTCGCGAAAGAGCTGCCCCATGCGGAGATTCACGCCACTGACATTTCTCTCGACGCCTTGGAAATCGCCCGTGCCAACGCCGCCCGCCATCAACTCGACCGCCGCATTCACTTTCGTCAAGCGGATCTACTCGAAGGCCTGAAACGGGACTTTGATTTTGTGGTCTCGAATCCACCCTATGTCGGCGAGTCAGAAGAGGATCAGGTGCAGTTAGAGGTTCGCAAGTTCGAGCCGCGCAATGCGGTCTTCGCCGGGCCGAAAGGGACCGAAGTAATTGCCCGTCTAATCCCGCAAGCCAGGCAACGCTTGCGTCCGGGCGGATGGCTCATCATGGAAATCAGCGGCACAATCGCGGAAAAAGTCCGGGAGTTGCTGGAGGGCTGGCAAGACGTGCAAATCAAACCCGACCTGCAATCAATCCCGCGAGTACTGCGGGCGAAAAAGCCGAAGATCGACAACCGAAGACCTTAGACCTATGCTGTGTGGACTCCCACTTCTGGCAAAACCGGCCAGAAGTGGGGCACCCAATTCATGGCTGGTCACTGGTTACTGAGCACTGACCCCTGGCCCGATCTACCGTCGCGCCGCCGCCGGCTGAATCTCGTCGATATCCACAATGTCAGTCGGATATTTCCCCGTATAGCAGGCGGAGCAATACGAGATCTTCTCTCCCTCGCCGCAAGCCTTCTTCAGGCCCTCGAGCGAAAGATAGGACAGCGAATCCGCGCCAATATACTCGCGAATCTCGTCCACCGATTTATTGGCTGCGATCAACTGCTTCCGCGACGGAGTGTCGACGCCGTAGTAGCAAGGCGAAATCGTCGGCGGACAAGAAATGCGCATGTGCACTTCCTTCGCCCCGGCATTCCGGATCATGCGTACAATCTTGCGGCTGGTCGTGCCGCGCACGATCGAGTCGTCGATCAGAACCACACGCTTGCCTTCCAGCAGCGAGCGCACCGGATTCAGCTTCAACCTTACGCCAAAGTCGCGTACCTTCTGGCTCGGCTCGATAAACGTTCGCCCCACGTAGTGATTGCGAATCAGTGCGAAGCGGAACGGGATCCCGCTCTCCGCCGCATAGCCCACCGCAGCGGTTACGCCCGAGTCCGGCACCGGTACGACAAGATCAGCTTCCACGCCGGCTTCCCGCGCCAACTGACGCCCCAATTCTTCGCGGCTGGTTTGCACTGGCCGCCCGAAAACCAGGCTGTCCGGCCGCGAAAAATACACGTGCTCAAAAATACAGCTCGATTGCGGCGCGGCGGTCGAATAGAACCGCGAACTGACACCCTCGGCGCTGACGATAATCAACTCACCGGGCTTCACGTCGCGAACGTACTCCGCGCCGATCAAGTCAAACGCACAGGTCTCGGACGCGAACACAATCGTGTCCCGCTTCTGCCCCTCGAGCGCCGGAATGCGTCCCATCGCCAGCGGCCGAAAGCCGCGCGGATCGCGCACCGCAAAGATGCGGTCATTGCTCATCATCACCAGCGAAAACGCGCCCTCCACCCGCCGCAGCGCGTCCGCCATTGCCTCGGGCAGCGTGTGCTCCTTCGACAGCGCGATCAGGTGAACGATAACTTCCGTATCGCTGTTCGTCTGGAAAATCGACCCTTGACTCTCCAGTCGCGCGCGGACGGTCGTGGCATTCACCAGGTTGCCATTGTGGGCCACCGCAATCGCTCCCTTGTTCGACTGCACGAGGATCGGCTGCGCATTCAGCAGCGCCGAGTCGCCCGCGGTGGAATAGCGCGTGTGCCCAATTGCCAGCGTACCGCCCATTTTCGCTAGAACTTCCTCGGTGAAGATTTCTGCCACCGAACCCATCGCCTTGTGCGCGCGTGCAGTCAACCCGTCAGACGTGACGATTCCCGCCGATTCCTGACCGCGATGCTGCAGCGCGTGCAGTCCGAGATAGGCAAGTTTCTCCGCCTCAGGATGGGCGAAGATCGCCACCACACCGCATTCATCATGAAATTTGTCAGGAATCTGCATTTGGCCCTTTTTCGCTCTTAGCCTTTAGCTTTTAGCTCTTAGCTCACTATCTATCGTCTCGAACCACTCTTACTTCTCGACCACTCTTGCTTTATGTGGGGACAGCCGCCATCGGCTGTCCGGCGAGCGCAGCTCGCCTAGTCCGCCGCTACCAGTTCCGGATCCGTCCGCAAAGCCGCTTCCAGGGCACCCTCATAAGCCGTGCTCAACTCCCCAACTGTAGCCGAGACCGCGGCCCTTCCGTCCAATGAAATTTCCAGCTTCTCGGGAATGGTTTCCCCGATCACGTCCGCCGCAATCCCGTGCCTGCCCGCTACT
>QIAL01000218.1:0-20033 GCA_003225535.1 Acidobacteriota bacterium
AATTACGAAAGTCAAAGTCCCCACCCTGTCTCGTCAAGAGCGCGAGACAAGGGTGGGGCAGCCTCGGATAGCTGACGCGTCCAACGGCGCGCGGGCAAGAGTGCCCGCGCCACATGAGCCAGGGCGCTTTGGCGTTTACGGCGGGCGGTACGTGCCTGAGACACTCATGGCGGCGCTCGAGGAGCTTGAGCGCGAGTATGAAAAAGCGAAGCGCGACAAGAAATTTCAGGCGCAGTTGGATTTGCTGCTCAAGACCTACGCAGGGCGGCCTACGCCTCTGTTCTTTGCGCGGCGGCTTACGGAGAAGCTGGGGGGGGCAAAGATTTATTTGAAGCGCGAGGATCTGCTGCATACCGGAGCGCACAAGATCAACAACTGCCTGGGGCAAGGGTTGCTGGTCGAGCGCATGGGGAAGCATCGCGTGATCGCCGAGACTGGCGCGGGACAGCATGGCGTGGCGACTGCCACCGTGTGTGCGCTACTTGGATTTGAATGCGTCGTGTACATGGGCACCGAGGACATGCGGCGGCAGGAGTTGAATGTATTCCGCATGCGACTGCTGGGAGCCGAGGTGCGTGGGGTCTCCTCGGGATCGCGGACGCTGAAAGACGCCATCAATGAGGCCATGCGTGATTGGGTCACCAATGTGCGGACCACACATTATTTGTTAGGGAGCGTGCTGGGCGCGCATCCGTATCCGACGATGGTGCGGGACTTTCATCGGGTGATTGGGCGCGAGGCGCGGGCGCAGATTCTGAAGGCGGAAGGGAGACTGCCTGCGGCGATTATCGCGTGCGTGGGTGGCGGGTCGAATTCGATTGGCGTGTTTTACGAGTTTATTAAGGACAAGAAGGTCCAGCTCATCGGCGTGGAAGCTGGCGGGCGCGGCGAGGCTTTAGGAGATCACGCGGCGCGGTTTCGCGGAGGGTCTCCCGGAGTGCTGCAGGGAACCTTTTCTTACGTGCTTCAGGATTCGGCCGGGCAGATTGCGCTGACGCATTCGGTATCGGCGGGGCTCGACTATCCTTCGATCGGACCGGAACATGCGGCGTTGCGCGATGCCGGGCGGGCGGAATATCTGCCGGCTTCGGATGCCGAGGCACTCGAGGCCACGACGTTGCTGGCCCGGACCGAAGGGATTATTCCTGCTTTGGAATCCGCACATGCTGTCGCCGAGGTGATCAAGCGGGCGCCGAGGATGAAGAAATCGGAAATTGTGATTGTGAATGTGTCGGGGCGCGGCGATAAAGATGTTGGTATTTTGCGTGAAAGTCTCAAGCTGGATTGAAGGGCAAAATCGTCAACCACGAAGGACGCTAAGGGTGCACGAAGGAAATCTTGGGCGCGGCGCTTTGCTGGCGGCGGGGGTCGGGACATGAGAACAACTTTTGGTTGGATATTGGCGGCGGTCACCGTGCTGACGCTGACTGGAGCTTCTAGTCCGCAGTCGGCTGAAAAGTCGGATACCGGTTCCGCAAAAGAAAAGTTGATTGGGGCCTGGAGATTGGCCTGGGAAGACGAGCAAGGTACCGACGGAGAGATGAAGCACATCGTCGACCACAAGGGCACAATCGTCTATACGCGTGATGGACACATGTCGGTGCAAATCATGCTGCCCAGCACGGACGCTCCTCGCGACGTGGATAATCCGGTCAAGTACGATCAAGGTGGCTACGAAGCGTACTACGGTAGCTACGAGGTGAATGAGCAGGCGCATACAGTCACGCACCACGTTCAGGGATCGCTGGTGCGGGCGCTGGTCGGCAAGGACCTCACTCGTGTATACCGTTTTTCCGATGGGCTATTGATTTTGAAGTCATCGCGCCCAGATGAGCACTGGACCATCGCGTGGGAGCGTTACTGATCGACTCGAATGCCTCTGACCTTTTATAGAAAGCCGGCTCTAGTCGCGTACGTCACGTGCGGGGATCCGGATCTCGCAACGACTCGAGAGATCGTGCTCGCGACGATCGCGGCCGGGGCGGACGTGATCGAACTCGGCGTTCCTTTCAGCGACCCGGTCGCGGACGGGCCGGTGATTCAGCGGGCGAGCGAGCGGGCTTTGAAGCATGGGACTTCGCTCGGGCAGGTACTCACGCTGGCAGCGGAGATTCGGGAGCAGGCACAGTCGACCGGGTTGATTGTGTTTTCGTATTTGAATCCGATTCTGCGGATGGGGTTGGAGAAGTTTTGCAAGGTAGCGCGGGCAGCGGGCGTGGATGGCGCGTTGGTCACCGACTTGCCTGTGGAAGAGGCTGGCGAGTATCTGCGAGCCATGCGCGAGCATGATCTCTCGCCGATCTTTCTGACGGCGCCGACGAGTCCGGATGAACGGCTGCGGCGGATCGCAGCGGCTTCGCAGGGATTCGTTTATGCCGTATCGCGAACGGGCGTTACCGGGCAGCGGCAGCAGATGGCGCGTTGGTCACCGACTTGCCTGTGGAAGAGGCTGGCGAGTATCTGCGAGCCATGCGGGAGCATGATCTCTCGCCGATCTTTCTGACGGCGCCGACGAGTCCGGATGAACGGCTGCGGCGGGTGACGAAGTTGCCGGTCGCGTTGGGATTCGGGATTTCGACTCCTGAACAGTTTGCGGAAGTCGGAGAATTTGCGGACGCAGTCGTCGTGGGTAGCGCGATTGTGGAAACAATTGAGAGGAATCGCGGGCGTGAGGCGGCGGCGGTGGGAGAGTTTGTGAAACGGCTATCGGCCATCAGCGGTCAGCCGGCTGCTGTTTCGAGGTGAAGACGACGTAGATTCGAGGCAACAGGCAGAACTCCTTTTTTCGCGCAACACTAGTGCGAGGGGATACTGGTTGTTGTGCCTTACAGGAAGTCAAAGACCCCGCCCTGTCGCTCAAACCGAGAGAAAGATGGGGCACCCGCGGTTGGTGATGGGCCGAGAGATCATGGATATCGAAGACTGGCGAAAGAAAATAGACGAGATGGACCGCAAGCTGGTCGCTCTACTGAGCGAGCGCGCGAAAGCGGCGATTGCCATCGGGAAATTAAAGCGGGAAACGTCGTTGCCGATCTACGAGCCCGACCGGGAACGCACTGTTTTCGAAAATGTACAGGGCGCGAATAAAGGGCCGCTGCCCGGACGAGATCTGGTGCGGATTTATGAGCGCATCATCGACGTGATGCGCAATATTCAGAAGGAACAGATTACGAACTCGCCTGAAACGACGGAGTCGGAGACGGAGTTGGATTCGGAAGTGAATGATTGAGCAGTGAGCTATGAGCAGCGAGCTATGAGTCACCCAGAACGCTCACAGCTCGTTGCTCACCGCTCATCGCCAAAGGATTCTTATGATTGTTGCCATGCAGGAAGGCGCCGACGAGGCGCTGATACAACAGGTCATCGAGCACCTGGTGAAGTTGGGGTTCGAGGTGCACCGGTCGACGGGCGCGCGCATGACTGTGCTGGGCGCCGTCGGTTCGGGGATTGATTTTGATATTCGCAACCTCGAGTTGCTTCCCGGCGTACAGGAAGTCCATCGCATAAGTTCTCCGTATAAGCTGGCGGGGCGAAGTTTTCGGCCTGAGGGGACGATCGTTCAACTGCGGAACGGCATCGGAGTCGGCGGGAACGAAGTTGTCGTCATGGCGGGGCCTTGTTCGGTGGAAACGCGCGAACAGCTCTTTTCTACCGCTGAGGGCGTTGCCAAGGCCGGGGCGAAAGTCTTGCGGGGTGGGGCGTTTAAGCCGCGGAGCTCTCCATACTCGTTTCAGGGGCATGGCGAGGACGCGCTCAAATTGCTGCGTGAGGCGGGAGAAAAGTTTGGGCTGCTCATTATCAGCGAGGTGATGGAAATTTCCCAAATTCCTCTGATGCTGCCCTACGTCGACATTCTTCAGGTGGGCGCGCGCAACATGCAGAATTTCAATTTGCTGCGCGAACTGGGGAAGGTGCGAAAGCCGGTACTGCTGAAGCGCGGGATTGCGGCTACATTGGAAGAATTGCTGCTGTCAGCCGAGTACATCATGGCGGGCGGAAACTACGATGTGATTTTGTGCGAACGCGGAATTCGGACATTTGAGACGTATACGCGCAACACGATGGATATATCAGCCATCCCGATCATTCATAAACTGTCGCACCTGCCGATGACGGCTGATCCGTCGCATGGCACGGGGCGGCGCGACAAAGTGCCGCCAATGGCGCGTGCTTCGGTCGCTGCTGGCGCGGACGCGCTGCTGATTGAAGTCCACTGCACACCGGACAAGGCTTGGTCCGATGGTGCACAGTCGCTGGCCCCGGAGCAGTTCGCGAAGTTGATGGACGAGCTGAGGATTATTGCGCCGGCAGTCGGACGAAAGATTGGGTAATTGGGAAATTTGGCAATTGTGTAATTGAAACTCTCAGCGTATCTACTTTGCTTTTCAAAATTACCCAATTGCTAAATTACACAATTACTCAATCTCTTTATGGCGATTCGGCAAATCACGATTATCGGGACCGGCCTGATAGGCGGATCGCTGGGACTTGCCCTGCGCAAGAAGAAGTTCGCAGGAAGGATCGTCGGGTGCGATCGCGAGGGAACGCTGGAACGGGCCCGGATGCGCGGGGCGATCGATGACGGGGCAGTGGATCCCGGAGATGCGGTGCGGGGAAGCCAAGTTGTAGTGCTGGCTACTCCGGTTCTGGCGATCTGCGATTTGATTGAGCGTGTGGGTCCGGTGCTGCCGGCGAAGGCGCTGCTGACGGATGTAGGCAGCACGAAGGCCGTCGTCGTTGAGCAAGCGACGAAGGTCTTTGGAAAGAGTGTGGGGAAGCGGTTTCTGGCGGGGCATCCGATGGCGGGGAAGGAAATGAGCGGCGTCGATTATGCGGATGCGGATCTGTTCAAGAATGCGGCGTGGTTTCTTTCACCGCTGCCCGATCAGAATCTGAACGAAGGGTTATTCGCCGAGTTTGCGGGATGGATTGACGCGATCGGGGCACGAATCGCGATGCTGCCGGCCGATGAGCACGATCGGCTTTGTGCGTGGATCAGCCATGTACCGCAGATGATTTCGACAGCCTTGGCGGCTGCGCTGGTCGAGGAGTTTGGAGCAGAAGCTCCCGTGCTTGCGGCGGGCGGCCGCGCGCTGCAGGAGATGACGCGGATTTCGGCGAGTCCGTATTCGATGTGGCGGGATGTGGCCATCAGCAACAAGAAGAATCTGCAGGATGCACTGTGGAAAGTGGAGCAGCGTTTGGCGCATATCCGAGAGAATCTGGCGACGCGCGAGTTGGCCGCGGAGTTTGAGCAAGCGCATGAATTGAGGAAGGCTCCGTTGAAGAAATAATCTGACCACGGAGACACGAGAAGCGAGTGATGATACAAGTACGCTCGGTTTCCTTCGATATTGGACTTGCTGCCGCTTTCCTTTTTATTGGAATTTGGGGGGCGTTGCAATGCTTCTGGCCGGCGAGATTGAGGCGTCTGCGCGATAAGATCGGCCGTGGATACAACTCCGAAAGTCCGCTGGGGCACTTGATGGAACGCTCTCAATCGCGGGAATCGGGCATGATGAATCGGTTGAGCGGATTGTTCTTGATCTTAGTGTCGATCGTTCTTTTTGCTTGGTGGTTTCTCCAGCATACTGGCGTTTCGAAGTAACGATGTTACGCCTTCTCCGTGCCTTCGTGCCTCCGTGGTGAAATTCATTTAGAATCCTTTTCGCTATGAACAAAGTTGTGGCCAATGCGGATGAGGCCATCCGTGACGTGTTTGACGGCGCCACCATCATGATCGGAGGCTTCGGCCTCTGCGGAATGCCGGAGAATCTGATTCGGGCGCTGGTGCGCAAGGGCACCAAGAGTCTGCGGACAATCAGCAACAATGTGGGCGTTGATGGCGTGGGCAACGGGTTGCTGCTGGCCGCGGGACAGATTGTGCATCACATTGGAACTTATGTGGGCGAGAATCGACTGCTCGAAGAGATGGTGCTGAAGGGGACGATCAAGCTGGACCTAATTCCGCAAGGGACCTTCTCGGAGCGAATTCGTGCAGGGGGCGCAGGCATTCCGGCGTTTTATACGCCTACGGGTGTGGGAACGATCGTCGCCGAGGGAAAAGAGACCCGCGAATTTGACGGGCGTTTGTACGTCATGGAGCGCGGGCTCACCGCCGATTTTGCTTTCGTGAAGGCGTGGAAGGGGGATCGAGCGGGCAACTTGATCTATCGGAAGACTGCGCGGAATTTCAATCCCATGATGGCGACGGCGGCGAAGGTGACAATTGCCGAGGTGGAGCATCTGGTGGATGTTGGAGAGTTGGATGGAGATGCGATTCATACGCCGTCGATTCATGTGAAGAGGATTTTTCAGGGTGAACTTTATGAGCGGAGGATTGAACGGAGGACTGTGAGGAAGGCAAGCGCTTAGTACTGCAGTTGCCACGCCTCAGTTGCCGAGCAGGGATCCTTCGACTGCGGTTTTGCTTCGCTGATCGCGAAGCAAAATCCTCGCTCAGGATGACATTGGGGGTGGGCCAACGACCGACTATGGATAAAGCTGCAAAAGACGTCGACAAGCGTGAACGCATTGTGAAACGGATCGCGCGCGAACTGCGCGATGGGTTCTACGTGAACCTTGGCATCGGCATGCCGACTTTGATCGCCAATCACGTGCCTGCGGGTGTGGAGGTCACACTCCAATCCGAGAACGGTATGTTGGGGATTGGGCCGTATCCCATCGAGGGGACGGAAGACCCGGATCTGATCAACGCCGGGAAAGAGACCGTAAGCGAGATGCCCGGGACCTCCTATTTTTCCAGCGCGGATTCGTTTGCCATGATTCGCGGCGGCCATATTGATTTGAGCGTGCTGGGCGCGATGGAAGTGGATGAGACCGGCAGCATTGCAAACTGGATGATCCCGGGGAAGATGGTGAAGGGGATGGGCGGAGCAATGGATTTGGTAGCGGGAGCGCGGCGAGTGGTTGTGGCGATGGAGCATACGACCCGCGAAGGGGCTCCGAAGATTTTGAAGAAGTGCACTCTGCCGCTGACCGGCGTACGCGTGGTCGATACCATTGCCACCGAGATGGCCTACATTCGCGTTACCAAGGATGGGCTAGTGCTGGAGGAGATTGCGCCCGGACTGACGCCCGACGATGTGCAGAAGGCGACTGAGGCGCGGTTGATTGTGAGTCCGGGATTGAAGGTGATGGAGAATTAGTACGTGCCGGGGCCTGTGCCATGGGCCGAATTCTTTCGCCGCTTCGCGGCTGGACAGCCGATGGCGGCTGTCCCCACATCTTAAAATCAAAATCCCTCGAGTTCAGTTTGGCTTACGCCGCGGCGATGCGGCGGATCAGGTCTTCCTGCTCCTGCTTGCTTTCGGCACCGATGGTGAAGGCGTCGAGCAGGCCGAGTGACAGCGCGTACTTGATGCCTTCATCTTGACGGTTGCGCAGCGCGCCTTGGCCTAAAATCTTCATGCCTACAACTGCCTTCCCGGCTGACTTCATCTCTTTCAACACACTCACGACCGTGGCTGGGTCGGCGTCCATTTCTGCGCCGACAGGGTTGATGCGGGCAAAATCGATTTCCACCCAAGGAGACTTCGCCGCGGCACGCAGCGCCTGGATGGTATGGCAGGAGCAGCCGTGGGCGCGGATAATTCCCTTCTGCTTGGCTTCGGAGAGAACGTCCATGGCACCGCGGTAGCGGTCAGTCCAGTCGGCTTCCGTGACGCAGTGCATCAGGCAGACGTCGAGATAGTCGGTGCCGAGTTCTTTGCGGAAACGGTCGAGATCCGCGCGCATGCCGTCGGCGTCGCGTGCCCACGACTTGGTGAGGACCGTGACTTTGTCGCGCTGCACGTGCTTCAGTGCCTCGGCAACGTGTGGATGGCTTCCGTAGGAGTCGGCGGCGTCGAAGAATCGCAGGCCGTGATCGTATCCGTTGCGCAGGAGATCGGACAGGCCTTGGACGCCGAGCGCGGTCTGGTGCGAGTGATGTCCGGAGCCGACGGTGCCGGTGCCCATGGCCAGTCGGCTGGTCTTAATGCCCGTGCCACCCAGAGTCACCGTGTCGGAGGCAGAGAATTTCTGCGGAAGAGCCTGGTCGGCGATGGCTTTGAAAATGGATTTCGATGAAAGCCAGACCGCTCCAGCGGCGGTGGCGGAACGGATGATGAATTCGCGACGACGCATGGGTCCTCCTGAAGAGGTGGCGTTCTTTGAGGCTACATCAGGAGGGCGGACTTAGGGAAGTGGAACGACCACGGGCCAAAACCCGTCCTTATTCAGGGGGCTTTACGCGGCCCTTAGAGGGCCGCTCTTCCACAGTCTGCTAGTCCACACGCTCAGATCCTGAATGGGGCGGCCAACAAGCGGAAAGGGAGTGTGATCGCGAGGAAGACTACCTCCAGCACGCCATGGACCGCAACTCCGATGATGCGGAACGGCAGCAAGAGCAGCCAGACGAACGGGTAGGCCACCAGGGCCAACAGGGCCAGCGGCCAGCATAGAATGAACAGGATGCACCAGAGCAGGAACGTGAACATGCGAGACCTCCTCTAGGGAATGATACGTCGGGCCGGGGCGGAATGTTCCATTGTTGTTGCGCGCCGCAGAACCGTTTCGATCGGTGCGTTCATTCAAACTGCCTGCGGAAAGTGGCGAGTTGTTGCTGAACTTCTGTCAGATCCGCGCGCAGGCGGGAAACCTCTTCTTCCAGAACAGCGAGTCGCTGTGCGGGTGGCGGAGCTCCGTATGGAGATGCCTCGGTTGTCGCGGAAGCGGATGATTCTCGCTCCATGGCCGCGCGCGACACCGTGGGCTCCAGGGGCTCCCCGGAGAACAGATGCATATAGCGATATTCCTTCGTGCCCGGCTGGCGGGCGAGTATGCACACCAGTGGAGACTCACGTTGCGCCAGCCGGTCGAGCGTCGAGACGACGTCTTCGAGCGCGTCGAAGTGATACATGCGCTCCGTGCGACCGCGGAGTTCGCCGGGAGTTTGCGGACCGCGGAGCAGCAGAACACACACGATGGCGATTTCGCGGCGGTCGAAGTTGAAGACCTCCTGCAAGCGGTGCTCGTATTTCGTGACGCGGCTGTCGGCGCCGCCGGCGGGGCCGGCCATGCGCTTCTCCTGCAAGGTCATCAGCGCTTCGCGGACAGCGCTTTCGTTCAGCGTCATCACCGGGTCGCGGTTGTTCTTCTGATTGCAGGCATTGACCAGGGCGTTGAGTGAGAGCGGGTAGTAATCGGGCGTGGTGATGTCTTTTTCGATCAGGGAGCCCAGGACGCGGGTTTCGATTTCAGTAAGAACGTGCATGGCGGAGGTTTGATTTTACTTGAAAAGGACGAACTCACCACAGAGGTCACTGAGGAACTCGGAGGAAGTCAAAATCCCCACCCTGTCGCAAGATGCGCGACAAGGATGGGGCACCCTCGGGTTCAAGCTAGAACAGTGCAGTCGCGCGACGTTTCCACGACTTCCCCTTTTCCTGAGAAATTTTTTCCATGTCTCCTACGTAGGCTCCGGCCTGCGTAAGCACGTGGTGCAGATCGTTGCCGATGCTGATGAAGGTAAATCCTTTCTCCAGGAATTCGCCGACGCGGCTCGTCCCGAACAGGAATAGGCCGAGGATGACATTGTTCCTGCGGGCGTGCTCGACCAGGCTTTTCGTCGCGGCCTCAAGTTCTGGGGACGTGTACATGTGCGGGAACTCGTATTTGTTGTAGAGGCCCATCGACATGCAGAGGTCATTCTGGCCGAGGAAGAGGATGTCGACGCCGGGGACGGCGGCGATCTCGGCGATATTCTCGATGCACGAGGCTGTCTCGACCTGCAACGCGACGATGCTCTCGTTGTTCCAGTTGCCCGCGTAGCCAAGCAGCCCGCCTTTGTTCATGCTGCGCTGTGGAAAATAGACCGAGCGCGTGCCGACTGTCGGATACTTCGTGCAACTCACGGCCTGGCGGGCCTCATCGGCGGTGTTGATGTAGGGCACGAGTACGCCGTCGGCGCCCATGTCAAGGGCCTGCTGGATACCGGGGCGGTCGTCGTATCCGCCAACGCGAACCAGGCTCTTCGCGCCGCCGTTGGCAATTCCGCTTAGCATGGCTGAAAGACGCTCGTAGCCCATGGGGCCGTGCTGCGTGTCGACGAGCAGCCAATCGTATCCGGAGTGCGCGAGTTGCTCGGCGACTGTCGGACTATGCGCGTTGAGGAAGAGGCCCATCTTGGGCTGTCCGGCGCGCAGTTGCTTCTTGAATTCTGATCCGCTGAGTGCGGGGTCTGGCATGCGTTTTCCTCCTTGAAATCGAATTGCGTAGTGTACCGTATGCGCCGCCGCAAACTGTGCACGAAGTTGCTAATTTTGTTGTGACTTGGGGACAGATCCGTTCGGGCGTAAGTCGAAATCCCCACCCTGCAGATATGGGAATGACAAATCTGTGTTCTCGCGCCTATAGTTTGATTGTGAGTGGAAAGCTATGCGTCTACTTTTGAATTGGATTTTGAGCGCGGTCGCGGTTTGGGTGGTCGCGCATCTCGTCACCGGAGTTTATGTCAGCGGGTGGAAGAGCGCGCTGATTGCGGCTCTGGTCATCGGCTTCATCAATGCCACGATCGGGCTGGTACTTAAGGTGATCACATTTCCCCTGACGCTGGTCACGCTGGGATTGTTCTGGCTGGTGATCAACGCGCTGATGCTGGAACTCGCGTCGGCGCTGCTCTCGCCGGGCTTCCAGGTGCATGGGTTCCTGGCGGCTTTTTTGGGCGCGATCGTGCTGAGCCTGGTCAACATGCTGCTCAAGGGGATCGTCATGCCGAAGAAGGATAGTGATTAGTCATCGACTGCCTTTCTCATTCCTGATGCATTCTTAAGTTCACTTGCGCGGTCGGAGCGATTCCCAATCCTTATCAGTCAGAACCCTTCCCACAGCACTGAATTCTCCCGCCCCTTGCAGAAATTCGCCGCCGTCCATCCGGACGACTTCGCCGTTAATGTAGCCGGAGCCATCGCTTACCAGAAACGCGGCGAGGTTGGCCAACTCTTCAATGGTTCCGAAGCGATGCAGAGGATTGCGATCAAGAGCAACGGCCTCGAGTCCAGAATGCGGCAGCAAGCGAGAGAAGGCTCCTTGCGTGGGGATCGGGCCGGGGGCGATAGCGTTCATGCGGATACCGCGATTGCCCCATTCCACAGCCAAACTGCGCGTCAAAGCTTCCACTCCGGCCTTGGAGACGGCAGAGGGAACGACATAAGCCGAGCCAACGGGCGCGTAGGTGGCAGAGATGCTAAGCACCGTGCCGGAACGTTTTGCTGCAAGCCACCGTCGTCCGCAGGCCATCGTGCAGTGCAAGGTGCCCATCAGGACGATGTTGATCACAGACTCCCAGGCGCGAGGCGAGAGTTCTTCGGTCCGGGCAATGAAATTTCCGGCGGCGTTGTTGACCAGAATGTCGAGCGCGCCTTCCTTCCAGATCGATTCGATCATCCGCTCGACAGCTTCCAGGCTGCGGACATCGCAGGCGATCGCATGAATCGGGCCGTTGGTCTTCAGTTCGTCGGCAGTGGCCTTTAACACTTCTTCGCGCCGGCCGCAAATATAGACTGTGGCCCCGAGTTCAAGGAAGCGGCTAGCCATACCTTTGCCGAGGCCGGTTCCGCCGCCGGTGATCAGGATGCGCTTGTGCTGGAGCAGGTCTTTGTGGAACATAGTCTCCGTCTCCGTCGTCGCGCCGGCTTTTTGAAGTAGCCTTCTGAGCCGGCCCGTTGGAAAGGACAGATTATATGGAATGGCCGCTCGCGCGACACCTATGCATCGCTGGACTCTTTTTCCTCTTCTGCGTGCAACGTGGACTTCCGGCCGAGACCGCGTCAGGGTGGCAGACACTCGCTCCTGGAATGGAAATCATACGCGTCCAAACGCGTAAACAGAGCGCGTTCGGGGATTCGAAGATTACCGTGTTGCGCATTGATCCCAACCAGTGGGAACTGGAGGCCATCGGCATCCTGCAAACCGGCGAGAGCGCGGGGCACACAGCCCGTGAATGGAGCAAGAAGCAGAAATTCGCTGCGGTCATTAATGCGGGAATGTTCGCATCGGACAACAAGACGCATCTGGGATATCTACGCAGCCGCGATCGCATCTTCAACAGCCGGGCAAACAACTACCAGTCGGTCATGGCATTCGATCCGCATGATGGACGGAATGTACCCAGATTTCGAATTTTCGATCTCGATGCTCCGCAGAGCAGTTTGCCGGCAATCCTTGCGGACTATGGCTCAGCGGTGCAGAACTTGAGGCTCATCAAACGTCCCGGCGTCAATCAATGGGGGCAGCAGACCCGGGAGTGGAGTGAAGCGGCGGTGGGAGAAGATACCGAAGGGCATGTGCTCTTTATTTACTCGCGTTCTCCCTTCTCGATGCACGATTTGAACCAGGAACTCCTGGCGGCCGGAATCGGAGTCGTTGCGGCGCAGCATATGGAGGGAGGACCGGAAGCTCAGCTTTACGTGCACACGGGCGAAACAGAATTAGAGATGTTTGGCAGCTACGAAACATCGTTCAAAGAGAACGATCAGAACGAAATGGCGTGGCCTGTGCCGAACGTGATTGGTGTGCGTCCTCGCGCAAAAGCAAATCAGTGACTCCTGATCGGCTCAGTCGATTCACGGCACATCGCACGCCACCCGAAAGCCGTAATCGGCGTACTGAAATTCTGGCGGTATGCTGGAGCGGGCCGAGCAGCGCGCAACCTTGATGTGATGGCGCCATGATCCTCCGCGGGAAGCCTTGCGCGGCGGCTTCATCGGGCTCTCGTCCGGGCCCTGAGGGTTGCGCTCCGGCGAGATCGCGTAGTAATTCGGGTCGTACCAATCGCTGCACCATTCGTGGACGTTGTCCCCGATATCGTAGAGTCCAAACCCATTTGGCGCATCCTGGGCGACGGGTTCGGGCCCGCTTTGCCAGCGCGTGGCGTAGTTCGGAAGTGATTGCGGCGGATCGTCGCCCCACGGAAATTGCTTCTGCTCGAGGCCACCGCGGGCGGCGCACTCCCATTCGGCTTCGGTGGGGAGGCGGAAGCGGCGTCCGGTCTGCAGGCTCAACCATTCGCAATAATGTACAGCTTCGTGCCACGAAACCCCTGCTACGGGCTGTTGCGGGTGATTGAATTTTGGGTCGCGCCAGAAGGGCGGAGGAGTGGTTGCGGCCGAGAGGAGGAATCGGCCGTATTGTTCGTTGGTTACCTGCGTTGCGGCCAGCAGGAATGCACCGACCCACACGCGGTGGATAGGACGCTCGCAATCCTGACCCTTCTCGGAGCCCATCAGGAAATCGGATGGCGGGACCTCGATCAGGGCGGGCCCGATTTGAATCGCGGTGGACACTTGAAATCAGTGTAGCAACGAAATTCGATCAGGACACCGAGGATCTCGGGGTCATGCCGCGCAACTTCGCAACTACTGCGGAGATTTCATTGTCCTGAAAGAGACGGATGGCGGCTATACCGGAGGCGCCTGCTTCCAAGCACCATTTCGCATTTTCGAGGGTGACTCCGCCCAGGGCCAGGACGGGTATCTTCACCTTGCAGGCTTCGCGGAGTTGAGCCAGTCCTGCCGGTTGCGCGTTAGGGATATCTTTCTTTTCAAAGACTGGGGCGAAGACGGCGAAGTTGGCCCCGTTGGCCTCGGCTTGCTTCACTTCTTCTGGCGAGTGACATGAGATTCCGATCAGCGGTTCTCGTGGCGAGACTTCGCGGGCGGGAGCGCCCGCGCCACACTTTTCCCACACTGCTCGTACGTCAGGTGGCGTGATGTCGTCGGAGCGGAGGTGGACGCCGTCAGCTCCGGCGGCGAGCGCGATATCGGTCCGGGTGTTGATGAGGAGAACAGTTCTCGGTTCCCGGTTCTCAGTTCTCAGTTGCCGGAAGATATCGACCGCCTCCCGCGCCAACATTTCCAGTTCGCGCGTGACAAGATCTTTTTCCCTTAGCTGGATGTAGTCGACTCCGGCGCGGGCAGCCTCGGAGATCTTGTCGAGGAGACGGCGACGGCGGGTGGGTTCGTCTGCGGCGAAGGCAGTGCGGTCGGTGATGTAGTAGAGAAGGCAGCCTTCAGCCATCGGATCTCAGAGTAGTCACCAATTGTCCTTGGCGCGGGTCTAGACCAACTAACCACACAAAGGACACTAAGGGCCACGAAGGAAAACTACGGCCTGGTCTTCGCGATTTCCGGCAATACCTCGCCTTTTTTCTTTGGAGTGTCGCCGAGGTGGTAACTGGTGAGGCCGCCACGAAGGAACTCAAATGCTTCTTCGGGATTATCGACAATTTTGAACAGGTCGAGATCCTGCTGCGATACAGTGCCGGCGTCGACGAAGGCCTGGAAGTTGATGATCTTGTTCCAGTATTCGCTGCCATAGATGATCACCAGAATCTTCTTCGCCAATTTCTCGGTTTGCGCGAGCGTCAGGATCTCGAAGAGTTCGTCCATGGTGCCGAAGCCGCCGGGGAAAATCACCAGTCCCTTTGCCAGATAAGCAAACCAGAACTTCCGCATGAAGAAATAGTGGAACTGCAAGTTGAGCGAGGGCGTGATGAACTGGTTGGGGTGCTGCTCAAATGGGAGCTGGATGTTCAGGCCGATGCTCTTGCCTCCGGCCTCGTGGGCGCCAAGGTTGGCGGCTTCCATGATCCCTGGGCCTCCGCCGGTGGTGACGACAAAACGATGGCGGCGGGCCGGGATGGTGATCGACCACTTCGTCAGCATGTAGGCAAGCTTGCGCGCATCTTCGTAATAGCGGGCCATATCGACGTTCGCCTGCGCGCGCTTCAGATCCTGTTCAAGTTGCTTGGGAGAAGTGTTCTTCTCACCGACTGCAGCCAGGGTTTCCGCGGCAATTTTCCGTCCTTGAAAACGGGCGGAGCCGAAGAAGACCACGGTGTCCTGGATCTGCTCGCGACGGAACCGGGCCAGCGGTTCCTGGTATTCCGCCAGCATGCGCAGGATGCGGCCGTCAGGGCTGCGGAAGAAGGCTTCATTTTCGTAGGCGAGAGGTGCGGATTTGAGAAAGTCGGTCATTGCTTGCTCGAAATTGAGATCGGTGCCCCAGGTTTGTGTTGCGAGTTGTACTGCGGTTTTTAGCTCTCAGCGTCAGGGTGAGTGGACAACCCAGATTGCGGATCACGACCCCTAATCCCTGACTCCTGACCACTGGCCCTGTCTTCGCACACTCTACTGGTGCTCGTGGTAGTGAAGCGCCTCCCAGAAACCGATCCATATGTCCAGCAAACCCAACCCGCTGCAGAAACCACGAAAGAAGCCATTGGACACCAGGCTACGAACAGCCGGAAACGACAGCAGCAGATAGTTGTCGGTCCACTCGGGGGTCCAGGGCAGGATGATAAGCAGTACACCCGCCACCGCGCTGATCAAAACAAATAAGAAGACGGAAATCCGGTGCATCCAAAGCTGGACCAGCCGCGGCCGATTCTCGGATGGTTCGAGCAGAATCGTCGGAGCGTCGGTCGGTCGCTGGGGCTCAGGCGCCTTGCCGGGCGCGCCGGAGAACATGGGATCACTCATTCAACTCGCGCTCCGGTGGAAAGAATGGGCGTTGCGCTGGATCCCGGGGAAAAAGGACGTCAAAGCCATCCGGCCTATTCTACGACTTCAGGGCCTTAATGCGCTCGGCGACGTCGCGGTAATCGATGTTGCTTCCGTAGACGTCCATGAAGTGTTTGAGGGCAGAAGTCTTATCGCCAGCCGTTTCATAAGCCGCCGCCAGTTCGTAATGGAGAGCGACCCGCGTCTCGCCGTCGATGGTCGGCATTTTCAAAGCCTTGTCGTACCAGCGGACAGCGGCCTCGGGAACGCCTTTTTCGAGGAAGCACTGCGCCAGCCAGGTGTACGTCTGCATGATCTGCGGGAAAGGATGCCCGTGATCGAACGACTGAACGGCTTTTTGAAGCTCTCCGATGGCCTCGTCGAGCAGGCCCATTTCACGGAAAGCGATACCGAGGTTGTAATGCGTCTCGGGATCCTCGTCGGCGGATGCTACATCGGCCTCGAGATCTTTTTTCAGCTCGCCGAACATGTCTGCCAGATCGACGCCAGCGTCTTCCCCAAACGGGGACGATTTGGCGGCAGGGGCCGGAGGCGTCGGCGGCAGTACCGGCGCGCTCGGAGCGACCGGCGACACGGTTCTCGCGGAAGCTACCGGGACAGCAGAAACTGTAGGAGCTTGTACCGGGCGCGCGGCAACCGGCGCCATTGGCGCTGCCGGAGAGGCCGATGCCGCGGCGCTCGCAGCCAGCGGGCTGACCCTCTTGGTCTCAACCGGGGCCACCGGGGCCGGACCCGGCATAGGCTTTGCCACGGCGACCGGAGCGGGCAGTTGAGGCTCAGGAATCGGAGCCGCATTCAGGAAATCTTCGCCGAGTGAAGCTTCGATGTCAGCAACGAACTCTCCCAATGCCGGTGCGGGCTGGGCTGCCGCGGTAGCCGGCTTCGCTTGGGCGACGGGAGCGGGAGCGGGCTCATGGGGAACTGCGCCCGGCAGGAACGTGTCACCGAGCGACGATTCCAGATCACTGACAAATTCCTTCAGAACGGCCGGTTGCGTTTCCGGTTCAGGTTCATGAACCATTGGCGCCGGCTCGTGAACGGGCTCACGCTGGGGCTTGGATTGGACAGGCGCTTGCGCCACTACCGGAATTTCTTCCACCACGGGTTCCGGCTCGGGAGCAGGCTCCTCCTCGACGGCAACAGGGGCTTCTTCCTCCACCTCGATCGAGGGAACATCTTCGGCGGTAAGCTCTTCGACGATCGGCTCAGCCTCAACCGCGACTTCCTCCGCAGGCTGCATGGCGGCATCGATTTCAGCGCGGAGTTCGTCGATCTTCGCTCGGTCGTGCGTCAGGGTTTGCAGCTTCGCAAGAGCGGCCAGCGCCTGCTCGGGCATGCTATGGCCGACGTAGAAGCGAATCTCTTCGACAGTCTCATCGACGCGGACATCGGAAACCTTGGGAGTTTTCGGGGCGGCTTTCGCAACCTCGACCGGTTCTTCGACTGCCACCGGAGGCGTGTCGTCGGCCTCAATCGTGATCGCGTCGTCCCACTCGGACGACAGATCGATTTCCTCGCCGGCTGAAGCAGCTTCTGCGGGCGCGGCGGCGGATTCATCCACCACCGCAAATTCGGGTTCCGCGCTCGTTTCCACCGCGGGCGACGCAGTAGGCCAGGGCGACGCAGCCTCGACAGCGGCTTCCTCTGGTTCCTGTACTGCCTCAGGCGCGGCCGCCTCGGGCTCGTCAATCGTGACTTCGGCGGGAGCTTCTTCTATGGCGAACTCCACCACTTCCGGTTCTGCTGCCGAAGTCTGAGCTGCGGTGGCATCGAGGAAAATGGGAGCTTCTTCGCCGGAGTCGCGAGGAGCGGGAGACGAAGTGCGCTCTTCATAGCGTTCCGCCAGTTCGCTGTAGCGGGTGGCTTCATCCGGATGCTCGGCCTCGGAGTAAACATTCTGCAGTGTGCGGCAGCAAAGTGCGGCTTCGGCAAAACGTCCGGCGCGGGTGTGCAACGCGGCCAGCCGCTGATTCAACCGCAGGTCGTTCGGAGCCAACGGCATGGCGGTGAGCAACGGGCCCAGGGCCTTGGCGGGCATGTTGTACGAGATGAACAGCTCCGCATCGGTAAGCGCCGAACGGACGGCGAGCGCGACTTCATCAGAATAATGCTGGTGAATCGAAGGCGCAGTCGCTTCCAGGTCATCGATGAGAACGACTGCTTCTTCCGGAGTGATGAGCTTGCTGCCGGAAGTCCCGCCCAGCTGGCTGACCACCTGCTGGTAATTCTGCATGTGCAGGGGGTTCTGCGGTTCGACCTGGGCCAGCTTCTGATACAGGTCGCGGGCGCGAGTGAGATCTCCGGATTGAACGCTGGCATGGGCCAGCAGTTCGATAACTTCACTGACGTGCGTGTTCTCTCCGGCTTTATTGAAAAGATCCAGGAGCTTCTGCAGCGAATCGGGATTGTCGCGAACGTGGCCGATGATGGTGTGCAGGCTCTGCAGAACCTTGTCGGAGTTTTCCGCCAGCAGGCGTTCGGCATGCTGATCGTAAACTTGCAGGGCGTTTTCGTATTGCCCGGCCTGCATAAGCGCGTCGGCAAAGTTAGCAATCGCCGAGAGATCGTTATGCACCGTGAGCAGTTTGTTGGCGACCGTCCCGGCTTCCGAAAGTTGGCCAGTCAGCAGATAAGCCTTGAGCAGGTCGCGCAGCCCCTCAGGATTGGAATCGATGTCAGAAATCTTATGCAGGGCGGCAACCGCTCCGGCGCCGTCTCCGGACTCGAGCAGGTTCTTCCCCTGCATCAGCAGGGCGTACGTATTTCCGGGATCGAGCGTCAGCATGCGCTGCAGGATTTCCTCAGCGCCGCTCAGCGATCCCTTCGAGCGCATACTCTCAGCGGCAGCGGAAAAAATCTGCCAGGCATCGGTCTTCTTGCCGAGACGCACATAGACTTCCGCCAGTTTCACCCGCATCTGGCTGTTTTCCGGATCCATTTCCAGAATCTTCTGGAAGATGCGGACCGCGTTTTCGAGTTCGCCGGCTTTCAGGAATTCTTCCGCGACCTGCAGATACTGCGCGCGGGCATCGTTGAACAGGCCTTGCTGGGTGTAGAGTTCGGCCAGCTTCAGCAAGCTCTCTAATGATGGTTTGAGCTTGCAGATCTTCTTGTACATCGCGATGGCCTTGACCGTGAAACCCTGGCTGGCATAGGCATCGCCCACACTCTTGAAGCACTCGGTAGCCTTGTCGCTCTCGCCGATGCGCGAGTAGAGGTCGCCGACGGTGTTGTTAACCGTCAGATCCTTGGGATCGTTCTTGAGGACTTTCTCGTATTCGGAGATGGCATTTTGTAGCTTGCCCTGCTGGACATACTTCTCCGCATTGGCGAGAACCTTCTGCTTATTGAAGCCGAACAATGCCATAAGAGCGTCGAACTCCAGACCCTGGTGTTCTGTTACAGCGAATTCAAACCAAAAGTTGCGAACGAACCCGCTGAACGCTGGGGGCTGTTCCCGGGTACAGGTCGCGGAAGGTCATCTTTCATATCGGCAGATGCCCGACCGGACAAGGCCAATTGTACGTCTGGAAGTCATGGAAGGCATGGTTACCAAGGGTTACCGAAAGGGAGTGTACCGAAGAGTTACCAAGGGAACAACGCGAAGGCGGCACCTCCGGCTTGCGAGGCGACGCTGGATAATTCCCCAAAACCCATGAATCGAATCGATTGCGAGAATCATAGCCAACCCTTTTGCCCTCGAAGGCACCCACTTTTGTACGATAGAGTACAATCAATACCGATCTGGGGAACCTGGCATCACACACACTAAAAGCGTAGCTAGCTCGGATAGCCGGCTGCCGCACCTCTCGCGAAGATTCGACCCGCGCAGGAAGTACCCACTCCCAAAAAACTTATGAAGATCCTGCTATACAACCCCGACAACGGGGTCACGCGCAATTTCATGCCGCACCTATGGATGTTTCTTCTTCAGGCGCTGACGCCAGAGGGCCATGAAGTCTTGCTAATCGATGGCAATGCTCAGCCCATGGATGAAGCCCAGATCGCGCAATATGTCCGCGTCCAGAAGATTGGACTTGTCGGCATCGGCGCGATGACTCGCATGATCGCCAAGGCCTACCGCATGGCCGATGCGATCCGCGCCACCGGAGTCCCCGTGGTGATGGGCGGCCCTCACGTCACCGAGATGGCCGACGAGGCCCTTGGCCGCGATGGCGGTCCGCGCCACGCCGATGCTGTCGCTCTGGGAGAAGCCGACGAGACCTGGCCGCAAATCGTGAACGACGCGGCGCAAGGCAAGCTCAAAGAGGTCTATGCTCCGGTCGATGTCTTCGGTCAGGAACGCAAGCCGCAGCTCAAGGACTATCCCGCGATCCCCTGGCAGTCGATCGATCTCGATCAATTCAATCTGGTGCCGGGCGCAGCCCGCGGCATGCTTCAGAAAATTGGGGAGGGCTGGGGAACATTTCGCATCATCCCCGTCGAATC
>QIAL01000218.1:20090-24647 GCA_003225535.1 Acidobacteriota bacterium
TTCTTCATCGACGACAACTTCGCCATCAACGTGAAACGCACCAAGTCGCTGCTGCGCGACATCATCGCGGCCGGAGCCCAGGTGCATTGGGTGGCTCAGATTAGTGCGAACCTTTTGCGCGACGAAGAACTGATCGACCTGATCGCCGCTTCGGGCGGCAAATGGATCTTCATCGGCATGGAGTCGGTCGACCCAGCCAATCTCAAAGATATGAACAAGGGATTCAACAAGCCCGAGGAGTACGCTGCGGTGCTGGGGCGACTGGCGAAGCGCAACGTCTATGCCATCACGTCATTCATCGTCGGCATGGACAACGACACCACCGGAGTGGCGGAGCGCACCCTTGAACAAGTCCGCACCTGGCCCCCGGGCCTGCCCATCTTCGGCCTGCTGACTCCGTTGCCGGGAACTCCGCTGTATAAGCGGCTACTCACCGCGGATCGCCTGACGCGCCCGAAACACTGGCAGGAATTCATTCCGTTCGCCATGGCGCACACTCCACTGAAGATGACCATCGAGGAAGCCCACGACGAGGTGAAGTACGGGTGGGCCCACTGCTACAGTCCTGAAGCTCTCGCGTCGGCTGTCGAATCGCTCGATGACCAGCCTCTCGGATACCGCGTGAACATCTTTCTCGCGCGACTGTGCTTCCGAGGCATCTATTTCCCGATGTTGGGCAAGTTCGCGTGGCTAAAAGTGATTGCACAAAACCGCAAGACAATTTTCATCCTGGTGAAGGAAGCGGTTTTCGGCCGCAGGAAGCGCCCAAGACGTGTGCCAGAACCTGCCTATACCGAGCGAGAGACCGCGGATGCTTCGGGGGATTAGGCTCACGCAGTCATGAATCAGTAAACCCCTGCATGTTAGCCTTTTGTAGTGCGGAAGGAAGCTGCCAACGAAGTGCTTCTGCTTGAGGGACGCGAGGTGCAGATTACGCATCCCGACAAGCTGTACTTTTCTTCGCAAATCAAAGTCTCGAAACTTGATCTCGTCCGTTATTACTTGTCGGTTGCGCCCGGAGCGCTGGCGGGCATTCAGGATCGCCCGATCGTCCTCAAACGATTCGTGAACGGCGCCGAAGGAGAGGCATTTTTCCAGAAGCGGGCGCCGGACCAGCGGCCCTCGTGGTTGAGAACAGTTACCTTGTCGTTCCCGTCCATCCGCACAGCCGAGGAGGTTGTGGTCGATGACGCACCCGGCCTCGCCTGGATCGTGAATCTTGGCTGCATCGAATTACACCCGCACCCGGTCCGCTCTGGCGATCTCGATCATCCGGACGAACTGAGAATCGACCTCGACCCGGTTCCAGGCGTTGGTTGGAACGACGTCCGCCAGGTGGCTCTAGAGGTACAGGCGCTGCTCGAAGAACTTGGGCTTCGCGGCTGGCCCAAGACCAGCGGCTCTCGCGGCATGCACGTGAATGTTCGCATCGAGCCGCGCTGGACGTTTCAACAGGTACGCCGTGCCGCAGTTGCGTTCTCGCGTGCCGTGGAGCGCCGCGCGCCCAACCTGGCTACATCGAAGTGGTGGAAGGAAGAGCGCCACGGAGTATTCCTCGACTATAACCAGAATGCCAAGGACCGGACGACATGTTCCGCATACTCCGTGCGCCCGCTGCCGGACGCCCGCGTTTCGACTCCACTTCATTGGAACGAGGTGCCTGCATGCGATCCGGCCGACTTCACGATCTTCACCATGCCCGAGCGCTTCACGAAAATCGGCGATCCCCATGCCGACATGAATTCCGCACCGGGATCTCTGGAGAAGTTGCTCGAGCTTGCCGACAAAGATGAAGCTGCCGGATTGGGGGACGCACCCTGGCCGCCACATTTCCGCAAGATGGAATCGGAAGGACCGCGAGTCGCGCCCTCGCGCGCAAGGTCTGCCCCGAAGAAGCCACGGGTGAAAATGCCGCTGATTGTGGTGGCGAACTCGCCCGACAAAGCAGCCGCGCTGGCAGGGTTGGAACGATGGAAGACGAAATACCCTCAGGTTGCGCCGTTACTGGCCGCAGATGACGTGCTCGTGGACTCCATGCGCGGCCGCTCTTCGACCTGGACGCGCATCCGAGTGAATCTGCGCCACGTGCCCGAGGACGTTCGTCCGCAACAAGAGACCCCCGATCCCGATGACGATCCTACCCGCGAATGGCGCGAGTTGAGCAGGAAGAAAAAGGAATAACCAGCAATGAGCAGTGAGCGATGAGCGATAACCAAAACCAACCACCACGGTTTGCTAATTGCTCACCGCTCACTGCTCATTGCTCACTGCTCCCGCATCACCGGCCGCTCGGGAAAATGGCGGCTAATTCCTGCGGAGGCACCACTTCCAGTTGGGCGTAAGTGCAGTCGGTTGGCTTCTTGTCGGACCGCCATCGGCGGAATTGTGCGGTATGGCGGAAACGGTCTCCCTGCATGTGGTCGTACGCTACTTCAACCACCAACTCCGGCCGCAGCGGCTCCCACGAAAGGTCTTTGCCCTGGCTCCAGCGGCTTTGTCCGCCGGGCATGCGTTTGGCCTCTTCGTCGCCTCCATGATCCGCCCAATGTTTCCAGGGATGAGAAGCCAGCGCATCTTCACGGTAGGGCGCGAGGAAATCCACAAGTTCCTTGCGCTTGGCCGTACTGAAGCTTGCACATACCCCAACGTGCTGTAAAGCGCCGGCATCATCGTAGAGCCCGAGGAGCAAGGAACCGACAAGTGTGCGTTCGCCCTTCTTATGCCAGCGGAAGCCAGCCACCACGCAGTCGGCGGTGCGGCATAGGTCCCGGAAACCTGTTTCGCCACGACGCCGTCGAGTCCTGCTCCCTCGAAGCGGCGGAACCAGTCGGCGGCCAGATCGCGGTCCTTCGTCGCTGGTGTGAGGTGAATAGGCGGCTTCGCCGATGACAACAACGCTTCCAGCCGCTGGCGCCGAACTTGGAACGATTCGCTTCGCAGATCGCGCTCCTCCTCGCAAAGCAGGTCGAAGAAGACGACGGACGCCGGTGTTTGTTTGGAAAGCAGATTCACGCGCGAAGCGGCGGGATGGAGACGTAGCTGCAGCAGATCGAAATCAAGCTCATTGTCTTTCACAATGACGATCTCTCCATCGAGAACGCACCGAGCGGGCAATGCCTCCTGCAACGGAGGTAGCAGCTCCGGGAAGTAGCGGTTCAGCGGCTTTTCATCCCGGCTTTGGATCAGGATCTCGTCCTTGTCGCGAAAGATCAGCGCCCGGAATCCGTCCCACTTGGGCTCGAAGATCCAGTCTTCCCCCGGTGGCAGTTCATCGACACGCTTCGCCAGCATGGGCAACAGCGGCGGGTTTACGGGAAGCTCCATTTCCTCATGGTATAACGCCCGCTAATATGAATGTGCTATGTGGCGTCGAGGCCCGTACAGTGTAATGTTCGAAAACCTGTGGGCATTCTGGAGCAAGGACAACTTCGACTATGACTTGGATTCGCACCGTATCCCTCGCTGAAGCCGACGAGAAGCTGCGCAAAGCAATCGAGGGCGAGAAACTACTCTATCCGAAAGAGTACGCCGATCCGGTGCATCCCGATCCCTCGGGCGCATCGTCGATTGTCGGATCGCACACGCTGATTCCCGATGCCCTCTATCACGCCTTCAGCACGTTTGGGGCGCTGATGTCGCCTGATCTGCCCTTGAGCCGCACCCAGCACGAGATGATCGCGACGATGGTCTCAGTGACCAACCGGTGCGTGTATTGAATCGAGTCGCACGCAGAGTTTCTGCGTAGAGTGACGCTGGATAAGGCATTGGTCGAGGCGCTGGAAAAGGACTACACGACTGCGCCCATCTCCCCGCAAGATCGCGTGATGCTCGATCACGTCGTGAAGCTCACGAAAGACGCGACCAAGATTTGGAAGGACGACATCGACCGGCTGCGTGCCGTGGGCTTTGACGATCGCGGCATCCTGCAGATCACGCTGATCGCTTCGTGGTTCAACTACATCAATCGCGTCGCGGACGCGCTGGGGGTTGGTAGGGAGTAGGAAGTCGCCCGTTCGCACGTTAAGATGCCTGGTAGTTCTCGGGATCACTGGAGGCATCCTGGCGTTTGAACCAGAACTGGATCGCCTGCTCCATCCTCATCTCTCCCGCCTAAAACCGGGCGGCCGGACACTTTCTCTTGTCGACATCGGGGAAGCAGCCTCCAAGAAGTATGGCGGCGAACCGGTAGTCGCCTACCTGCCTTCTTCGTCGCCGGATGTCCCCACCGAAGTAATACTGTCGAGCGGCGTCGTCTCGGTCAATCAATACACGGGAGAGGTCCTTGGCCTCCGAACTCGAGGGCAGACCGTGCTGGGCTTCATACGCGCACTGCACGTGCGCCTCGCAACCGGAGATATCGGGCGAAACATTCTCCGCTGGTCGACTGTCCTGATGTTGATCTCGCTGGCTTCCGGACTATACCTCTGGTGGCCCCGCAAAATGATACGCATTCGCGGACCGTGGTGGAGCAGATTATTCTGGTTCGATCAGCACAACTCGTTCGGCATTTTCTCCCTCTTGCCTTTGCTCTTGCTTACCGCAACCGGCATCGTTATC
>QIAL01000218.1:24696-29947 GCA_003225535.1 Acidobacteriota bacterium
TCAAGCGATCGCGATTGCCAGCGCGCAGCTACCCGGCGCGTTACCGTATCGCCTGCAGATGCCGCGATATGGCGGCCTCTACGTTGTGTCCTTGACCTATTCCGACAACCGGATCGCTGCCGAGCGAAACTCGATTTCCGTCGATCCACGGAACGGCCGAATCGTTGCGATCAATCAGTCAGCCAGCCTTACGCCCCGCGAGCGCTTCATGGCTGCAAACGAGGCAATCCACACGGGAAACATCCTCGGCATGCCAACCAGGATTCTTGCGGCGCTAGCAAGCATCCTTTTACCCCTTCAAGTCGTCAGCGGCCTCCTGATATGGCTTCGCCGGACAAACATCCTCCGGCGCGGTTAAAATCAACGGCGGAGTCGCATCCATGAACAGGACAATCGCTGTCGTAACTTTGCTGGTCGCGAGCGCGACAGCAAGCGACCTGACCGGCAAGTGGTCCGGCACGTTCAAGGTGGATGGCGGAGACCACACCGTCCCGCAGTTATTCATTCTGAAGCAGCAAGGGAAGACTCTCACCGGCAGTGGTGGCCCCAATGCAGGCGAGCAATATCCCATCGAGAATGGCAGAATCGATGGCGACGAGACCCGGTTTGAGTTAACCACCGGCGAATGGAAGGTCGCATACGATCTGAAGCAGACTGCGCCCGGCGCGCTCAATGGCACATTGCAGTTACAGAGCGTGAACGACAGCAGGAACGCAACAGTCTCCCTGACAAGATCGAAAGGTGACTAAGACTCGAACCTCGCCAGTCTCCTCACTGCTTAAACGGAACGCTGTAATGCGACGCCAGAACCTGCCACTTGCCGGCAGATTTGATCCACACATCAGTCAGGCGATCGCGATACTCGTAGGGCTTGCCCTCTGACACGCCCTTCTCGTGATACGCGCCGGTCACGATCGCCGTATTTCCATGGACCCGGACCTTGAGATCGGACATCTCCGCAACGTCCACCCGCACCTTGGAGTCGGCCGTGTGACTGATGTATCCCGCCTTACTGTAGACATTGCCGTCCTCGACCGTGATGACGAACTCGTCCGCCAGCAGCGACGAAAGTATGTCGATGCTGCGCTGCTTGTAGGACTCGGTCCACTTCAGCTCCAGCGCACGAACGGTATCGCCTTCTGATTTTCCCTGGCCAAACGAACTGCCGTTCGACGCGAGGATCAGACCAGCGATGAGGATCAGGGTTCTGCTTCGTATCATGCTTATCTATGTCGCACAGCGCGACTGAACCCGCAAGCTCTTTGTGCTACTTGTTCCACTTTCGTAATTTCTCGCAAACATCGGACCGTCGGGCAACGACGCCCTCCTTACCCTCTCTCGATGAAAACGTGAGTCGCATTCTCCCCGGCCACACTCCGCGCCACCTTTAACCCAAGCTGCTGCGAATTGATTCCCGCAAAGAGACTTTCCCCTTCACCCAGCAGAACCGGCGACATGGCTAAGTGCATTTCATCGATCTGTCCGGCCGCTAGGTACTCGCGAATCGTCGCGACCCCTCCACCGATGCGGACGTCCTTGCCCTGAGCGGCCACCTTCGCCTGCTTGAGGGCAGAGTCCGCGCCGTCGCTAACGAAGTAAAACGTAGTCCCACCCTTCATCGCCAGCGGAGCGCGCGCGTGATGTGTCAGCACAAACACGGGCGTGTGATACGGAGGAGTGTCGCCCCACCATCCTTTCCACGAATCATCCGGCCACGGCCCACGCACGGGCCCAAACATGTTGCGCCCCAGGATCCATGCGCCCACATTGTCGAACGATTGCGCAGCCATATCATTGTCGATACCGGTGCTCCCGCCGCTTTGCCCGGTCATCTTCCTGAAAATTGCAGTGGGGAAAAACCAGTGATGCAACTCGGTTCCCCGCACCCCGAGCGGATTCTCAAGGCTTTGCCGGGGCCCAGCCCCGAATCCATCGAGAGAAATAGAGAATGCAGCAACTTTAACTCTGGACATAATGTCTCTCCTGCACGTGTAGCGGCGGACGCATTCGTCCGCCCCGCGAGCGAAGCGAGCGTCCCGGCATATGTGCCTCCGGCAACATGATTTTATTCGAGGAGCGAGCACCCTCGCTGTGCGTTGCGACGTTCACGCGGGCATGACGCGGATTTAAGTCGGAATGACGCCGCAGGAACTTATCTCGATCCGGCTTAAGCCAGAAATTTTCTCAGCGGCTCCCAGTAGTGCGAATACCATCCAGTATCGAGATGATCAAAGTGACCCTCGGGAAAACCGGTGTGATCAAGAACAAGTTTGGTTCCCGAGTCCTTCGGTTTCAGTTCAATCTTAACCAGCGAGTAAATCCCTTCAGGAAATTCCTGCGCCAACCTCCAAGCCTGCACGATCCGCTGGTTGGGAACCAGTTCAACGTTCCGTCCAAGCACCAACCCGCCAAACATCGAGAACGCTCCGCCAACTTTAGGATCGATCTCGGCCGCTGCTCCGGAGAACGCCGAGAAATCCTTGGAACTGAGCAACGCCTCGTAAATGCGCCGCGGAGCCGCCTTGTAATCGATCTCCTGATGCAGCGATGTGCGGCTCTTGTTGGCCTCCGTGCTGGGGGCCGCCGCCGTTTTGTTTTCCTTACCTTGGCCCCAGGCCGCAACGCTCACGATCGAACTGCAACCCGCGATGAAAATGCCCGTCATCAGTTTCCGTCGCGTTGGACGAGCGAATGCAGCGTGCATCGAATCATTTGTCATCGTGCCTCCCAGTCGCCTTCCTGCCGTCCAAGCATGGAAACACACCGCCCGAACGAAATTCAAGACGTGGTGGAACCGAGCAAACGGGCAGGCAACGCGGGAACGGGATAGAGCATGTAGAGCGGCAGAGGAGAAGTTTCGACCTAATGTCCCGAAAGGGACATCTGAGAATAGCCCGCCAGTTCCACTGGCGGGAAAGGACGACGGAGAAGGCGCATCCCGTAGGGATGCCTGAACCCGTCTTCGCCCTCCAGCAACGCAAAAGTCCGTCGACATTTCTAACGCCCGCCGAAGATCACGCGTTCTTCCGGCAGATGTTTCAGGACGAGTGCCCCTTCCCCACCCTCGCCGCCACTCCGAGATCAGCACACGGTAGTACACGGTTACAATGCGCCGTGCGTTTGTACGCCGTGCTGGGCATACGCTGTACGGGACGGAATCGAACCGTCTAGTGCTGCCCTCGCACTACCATGATCGGCATTGCCCCGCCGTAGGGTTGTGCTCACTTCTCGTTGCGGCAACTACCAACTACCTACTCGTCCTAGTCCAATAATGTCGTCAGCCAATCCGCTTCTTGTATCCTGGTGTCGAGCTCCCGATACTCCTTAGCGAGATCGTCAGCCTTCCGCTGAATTGCTGCGACACTCACGGTACTGATGAACTTCACTTCCGAACGTGTCGTGCGACCTTGAGTCGTTGACGCAGCAGCCGCAAGTTCACGGTATGCGTTGTAGCGGATCTTCAGCACGTCCCGTTCGGCAAGCGCGTCAGCCAGCGTGCCGTCGCGGAATCGCGATGCAGCATTCGTGCGGTTAATGCGCTGAATCAGCGCAGTCAATTCTGTCGCCGACTTTTCCAGCTCGGACTGCAGTTCGACCGGATCTTCCTCCGGCTTGTCACCTTCCTGAATACGCGCGTTCTTGACCAGCCTCTGCTTCAACTGCTCCAGACGCTTTTGCAGATCCGCACGCAACGCCAACGCTTCTGCGATTTTCATCGCGCAGTGTCCTCTCTGTCACGACGAGTCTAGCAGAGGTATCTCCTCCTTCGTGCCGCGTGTTGCCAAATCAAGATTACAATCGCTGCCAGATCATGGAGCGTTGCGATGAGCCGTATATTTCTGTTCTTGTTTTTGTTACTTAGCGTTAGTGCCTTCGGAGTGGACCCCGAGCCCTATCTGAAATCCTCGCCCATGCCGTTTTACCCGCCACTGTGTCGATCAGCTAGAATTTCAGGAACGGTGACGTTGCACTTCACGGTCAACGATCAAGGCGATACATCCGATGTAGAGGCCGTCGGAGGCCACCAGTTATTGCGAGATGCCGCGATCCAGAGCGTCCAGAACTGGAAGTTCGCCTGGGCCAAGCCGTGCGAGTGCCGCGTGAAGAGGGAAGTAGTTTTCGTATACAGCTTCGGCGACTGGCTCGATGACGATGGACCGAGCTCGATCGTGAAGTGGTTCGGAAAGGCACCCGTGAAACGCGTGGAAATTCAGGCTGGTGGGACATCATTTCAGCCCTGAGCTTTCGGCGAGGAAAGCGGGCGCGACCCTTGGGTAGGGCACGACGTCAGTCGGTGCCGTTAAGTCCCTGAAAGTGAGATCGCGCTTTAGCGCCTGCGGTACGCTCTTGCCCGTTCGGCAGCTCTTTAAGCAGCATGCTAGGCTGTGATCTTTTCCCAGTGCGCAAGTAATGATTGATCGTCGTTTCCCAGTTTTTCATTTTCCTCTCGAACCAGCTCCGGTTATAGTGCTCCAGATCGCCGTTGCCATCCTGCGACAGTCCCGTATACCGGTAGTGAATATGGGTACGAGTCCCTTCCGCACCAGATCGAGACAGATGAATGCGAAGCTCAGTGATGATGTGTCCAGGATCGATCCAGAGATAGTGGATGCGGAAAGCCGCGGGATCGTAATCGGTCACGATCCAGGTGGTCTCTGCGGACACCCGGTCCGGCGCGGCAGAACCCGGCGGGTTGGGCGTCGTGAACACGCATCCCAGTTCAGCAACGCCGGAGTCGGAATAAATCAGGCGATAATTCCAGCCCGGAAGCCAGTCAGCTTCGCGCACCGGGCAAAGCAGCGGGAACACTTTCTCCGGTCCGGCCGGGTTGGTTTGAGTGAATTCGTGGACGATGCGATTGCCTTTGAACGCAGTCATGATTTCCTCCAAAGAAAAACCCGCGAGCCAAAAGGCCCGCGGGTGTTTTATAAGTTTTCTATGTAGATTTAATGGTACACCCAAAAGGAAAAGGCCGTCGAGATTTCTCTCAACGGCCTTTATTTAGGCCGACAAGAATTTTCTCTGCCACGCTGAGCCGCTTTTCCTCAAACCAGCCGCGAAGCGGCAAAAGAATGCAGCCCACGGCGCGAGTCGTGGGAAAGCTATGACAGACGGCTAGAACGGGACCAGCAACTTGTCTGGGCCTTCGATCTCGTTCTTGGTCTCTAGAAATTCTTCGCTCCATGGTTTGCCCGCGCACTCGGGGCACTCGTCGATCGTGCCGCCAATTGCGAAACAGTGATAGCAGGTT
>QIAL01000979.1:0-1550 GCA_003225535.1 Acidobacteriota bacterium
CCCCGGTGCTCTCTATTCCAGCGGCTTGATCGCCGCCGGAGGTGTCTTCGGCCTGCTTGGCATCATCATCAATCTTCTGCAGGACCCGGAAATCTCAAATCGCGTCCCCCATTGGCTGACATCCGTTCTTGGTCTGCCCTGGCGCGCCGATCTTTTCGCCTTCGGCCCCAAACTGATGGGATCGCTCGCGACCAACAATCTTTTCGGCATTTTCATGTTCGCGCTTCTCGCGGCCTCGCTCTTTTATTTTGCCCGCAAGAAGCTCGACTAGCTAAGCCATCGGGCCTTTGACGGACACCTCGGGCCGCCGTAAACTGGGTGAATGGGAAGCACCTTCGGCGCGCGGCGCTATCACTTCGATTGGCGCAGCTTCATAACCCCAGGCGTAAAACTCCTCGTATTGGTCTGCACCGGCGTTTTCCTTGTGCAGACTTTCCTGGGGCTGCTCGCTCCTCCCGCCGCTACAATTTGGCTCCTCAAGTGGTTTGCGCTGATCCCCGAGGCGGTGACGCACCATATCCCTCCGCGGATTTGGCAGCCTTTCACCTACATTTTTCTGCATGGCGGCTTGTGGCATCTGCTCATCAACATGCTGATGCTCTGGATGTTCGGCCGGGATTTGGAGCTCGTCTGGGGGAAGCGCCGTTTTCTGAATTATTTCTTCATCTGCGGGGCGGGCGCGGGGATCATCGAGCTCATCGTCAAGACTGTCCCCGTGTTCTTCGGCGCTCAGCCGTCGCTGATTCCTACCATTGGCGCCTCCGGCGCTATTTTCGGCATTCTCATGGCCAACGCTGTGCTCTTTCCAGACCGCCGCATCTGGCTCATTCCGCTCCCAGTCACAATTCCGATGCGCCCTTACGTGGCGGTGATGGGCGCCATCGAATTCTTCTCCACCATTGGCGCCGGCGGGGACAATGTCGCCCATGTCTGCCATCTCGGCGGTATGCTTGTTGGCTATCTCTATCTCCGGCGCGGCTCTTTCCTATATAACGTTCGCAACACGGTCACGGACTGGCAGCACAAACGCAATCGCAGGCGTTTCGAGGTGTACATCAACAAGCACAGAAAAGAACCACCCTCCGGCCCCGACAACTGGGTTAACTAGCATCTGTTCAATATAATATTTTTATCCTGTAGATAACTGTGTCTTGGAGTGCGGGAGCTTGCTCCCGCTTTTCTTCTCGCAAACAGCTTCCCCGGAATTCACAAGCCCAAAACAACGAAGAGCGCGCCCTTTAAAATCAACCTCTTACGAAATGCAAATTTCGTAAGTCTTTTCTTTTGATATTCATGCAAATTGGTGGGGGGGCCGTCTATTGAAAACTAAACACTGACCGCTGGGTTACTGCCTCAAGCCGGACCTCCGATAATATGAAACTTCATGAAGTTGGTCGTCCCGCGAATGCCCATCGGTGTGCCCGCTACAATCCCGATGACGTCGCCCTTGCGCACCAGCCGCTCTTCGAGCAGCCGTTTTTCCGTGACCTTGGCCAGCCCGTCCACTTTTTGCACGTCTTGAATATTCCGCGGCAGAAAGCCCCAGATCA
>QIAL01000979.1:1602-2297 GCA_003225535.1 Acidobacteriota bacterium
GATCACTCTCATGTGCAATTCGCGCGAGGCGTGGCACACCAGCTCCGCCACCGTTTCTGCCACCTTCAATTGCTCGTGAGACGCCGGCCGCGGAAATTCGCGGATGCTTGCTTCTGCTTCTTCGATGATGCGCGCCATCATGCCGACGGCCTCGACGGGGTATTTCCCCGAGGCCGTCTCCGCCGAAAGCATCACCGCGTCCGATCCGTCGAAAATCGCGTTGGCCACGTCCGAAGCTTCCGCGCGAGTCGGCCGCGGATTCTCGGTCATCGATTCCAGCATCTGCGTCGCGGTAATCACCGGGCGCCGGAATTCCCGTGCTCGCGCAATAATCGTTTTCTGCACCACCGGCACGCGCTCTGGATTCATCTCCACGCCGAGGTCGCCTCGCGCCACCATCACGCCGTCGGCAGCCCGCAGAATTGCGTCCAGATTTTCGATCGCTTCGGGCTTCTCCAGCTTCGCAATCACGGGCACGTCTTTCCGCGCGCGGCGAATCAGCTGTTTCGCGAGTACCACGTCCTCCGGGCGGCGCACGAAGCTCACCGCAATGTAATCCGCGCCATGTTTCAGAGCGAACAGCAGGTCTGTGCGGTCTTTCGGCGTCAACGCGGGCACGCGCAGCTTCACTCCGGGCAGGTTGATGCCCTTGTGTTCACCGAGCGCCCCGCCGTTCGCGACTTGGCAAATCACTT
>QIAL01000980.1 GCA_003225535.1 Acidobacteriota bacterium
CAGCCGAACTCGCTCTATCGCAACATGGGCGCGCAAGGATTCGACGATGTCAGTTGGACTTCCGGAGTCGGCCAGCCCAGCTATCCTTATGTAGGCTGGGGCACGGCTTTCTTTGACATGGACAATGACACGTGGCTCGATCTGCTGGTTGCCAACGGGCACGTCTATCCGCAGATTGACACGCTGGAAACCGGCCCCCGCTTTCGCGAGCCGCTGCTGCTACACCGTAATAATCGCGACGGCACGTTTGACGAAGTTTCCAAGCAGGCGGGCCTGCAGGATTTGCCCTTGAAGTCGCGGCGCGGCGCGGCTGTCGGTGACGTCTTCAACACCGGCAACATCGACGTTCTGCTGCTTAACGTCGGCGAGGCGCCCTCGCTCCTCAAGAATGGGAATGCGAACGGATTTCATCGCGTTTTGTTCAAGCTCACCGGCACGAAAAGCAATCGCGCGGCGATCGGCTCCCGCGTAACGATTCGCGCCGCTGGCGTCAAGCAATTTAGCGAAGTCCACGGGGGCGGAAGTTATCTTTCGCAAAACGATCTGCGCCTGCATTTCGGACTGGGCACCGCCAAGAAAATGGAATCCGTGGAGATTCGCTGGCCGAACGGCACAGTCGAAACGCTCCAGAACGTTGCTGCTGACTGTATTTATACGATCGTGCAAGGCGCGGGAATCCGCGATACCAAGAGCTTGCCGCCGCCCGTGGGTGGAGCGACGAACGGTGCCCATTAAGCACCACTGCGGATCTTCCGTGATTTACAGGAATCACACGCGCACGCTTGTTTTCGATCACGCAAGCGTTATCGGCGCGCCATTCTCGCAGCGCGCACGATTCCTTGGGCCCTGCCGACGACCCCGGCACTCTACTCAAACACAATTTTGAATCCGCCAAGTCCGCCCTCGCGGCCGGCAACCCATTCGAGGCGGAACGCCATTACAATCGAACCGTTGCTCTCGGCCTCCGTCAGCTCGCTAATCTTTCCATATCCGAATCTCGCTTCGAAGAAGCCACTCGCGAACTGGACGAAGCCCTTAAGTTTGCTCCCGACGATCCCGATATTGGAATCGATGCCGCGGTCGCCTGGTTCCGCGCGGGCGATGTCCAGAAGGCCCGGCAACTCGCGCAGTCTGTAGTCGCCGGTAACCCACGTCACGCGCGCGCGCAGAATGTGCTCGGTCGAATTGACCTTTACCGCGGAGACTTTGACGCGGCCATTGGCGATCTCCAGACTTCCGTCGCTCTCGATGAAGATTTTGAAACTTCCTACTTTCTCGGTGTAGCCTACCTCAAAGCCAAGCGATTTCCCGATGCCCAGCAATGGTTTAAGCACTTGCAGGACACCATGGGAGATTCCGCCGCCCTGCATGTTCTCTTGGGCCGCGCCTACTCGATCAGCCATTTTCCCGAATCCGCCGTCGGAGAATTT
>QIAL01000981.1 GCA_003225535.1 Acidobacteriota bacterium
GAGAAGGCTTAGGGGCCATAATGGGTTTGGCCCATATGGAAAGAGGAAAGCGCTGCTCTTCGATGCGAAAGCATTATGTGCCAGAGCAGCGCCCGAGGGCGGCGAGAGTGTCAATACCGCTGTCGACGTTGCTCCATTGGCGAGGTTTACGGTGGAAGGCTGCAGCGAGCAAGAATAGCCGCCTGGGAGGGTCCCCACACACGAAAGCTTTACGGGGCTGGAATTGTTCGTTGCCGGTACGACACTGATTTGTAGCGTGCCCAGCTGGCCAGCCGTGATGTTAAACGGGGCAGCGGGAATGTTGAGACTGAAATCAGGGATGATGACCGTCAGAAAATTGCTCTGCGCAGAGACGGCCGCGTAGTTCGTGTCGCCATTGTAAGAGATTCCAAAAGATTCGCTGGTCGAGGGCGTGAATGTGGCGCTGACCTGGATTTCCCAATTACCACTCTGTCCGACGGTCATTGTTACGGAAACACCGCTTGTAATCTGACCATCATAGCCAGCATATAAGGAAATGGTTCCGGTGGGCTTGAGTGCCGCGTTCGATGCAGCCACGGGTGTGTCGATTACACCTGTAATCGTAACTGGGCTTCCGTAATTTACGGTGGACGGACGAAAGGTGACGCTAGCTGTCGTGGGGTTAAGGACGTTGACCGTCGTCGTAGCAGTGAAGGGAGCGTAATTCGCATCGCCGCTATATTGTGCTGAAATGGTATGCGACCCAGCCGTGGCGATTGTCAGATTGGCAAAAACAAAAAAAGCTGGTTGGTAACTTCCAGGATAGCCGTTTATGGAAACGGCATTACCCAACTGGGTTGTTCCGTCGTAAAACGTCATGGTGCCAGTCGTCGCCGCGGCGCCTGGATATTGAGCATACGCCGCGATACTGGCCTGAAATGGCACGCCCGCGATGAGACTATTGGGAACCTGCAAGCCGAAGGATACAGGGTCGGGTTTGACCGTAAACGAATAGGTGCCTGAACTTGCGCTGTAGCTGTTGTCGCCAGCGTATTGCGCAACGAAAGAGTAAGGTCCGCCCGTGAGAGTGGGCGCGATGTCGCGCGTGTAGCCAGCATTGTTCAGCTTAAACGCGCCCGCGTCGACGGGTGACCCGTTCGCTGTCAACGAAATCGTTCCGGTCGGACACGTCATAAGATTCTCGGTAAAGCATGTCGGGCTTGGGGGTCCTGTCGTGCTTGCTACGCCATTTTTGTCTGTGACGTACATGCGGATGATGTAGCGGGAGCCATAAGTCACCGAGGTCGCGTTGCCGTTCAGAAGATTCCCTTGGGAATCGAACGAAGGGACGACGATGAACGTCTGGCTCGCCTCTTGACCAACCGTAACGGAAACCGGAGAGGAATCGCTCGGCGCGTTTGTGCCGTCCCCAGCGTAATGCGCAGAGACTGTGTAGGTGCCACCCGGCAAACTTTGTGTATTTACACCGCTCACGGTCCCGCTGACGAGCGCGAAGTGATCGAACCCCTGGGTCGTTCCGTCCGGGAACATGGCGATCAGAGATACGTCCCCGGCAGGCACGGCTGTTACCATGAGTGATTCCGCTGGTCGGCGAAAGGGTCAATGTCGTTGTCGTTGGAATTGTTGAAACACTTCCCCAGTTCGTCGCCAAGTTGTTCGCGTTGACCGTTCCCAACCCCGAGGTCATGTCATAGCCTGCGGTCGCGGTCCACGCCTCCGTCGTTGTGTGGCTGGGGTCGACCAACACGCCCGTGTTGCCGACCGTACTTACGCTGCAGTTCAGGGAGCCGCCCTGGCACGGCACGCTGTTTGTTCCCACGCCGGGCAAGCCCGTCGGCAAAAAGCTGTTGCCCTTTGTCACGTCGTTGAAAATACACCCCGCGGCCTCTGTCGCGCTGGAGGTGCAGCTCGCACCTGCCTTCTTCGCCAAAGCGTACAGCACGTAGTTCGCGTTCCCCTGACAATTCGTGCCGCCATGGGCAGTCTGATATTGGTTCACGAGCGCCATGATTCCCGCAAATGCCGGGGCCGAAGCGGACGTCCCACCAACAACACCAAAATCGAGGAATCCATTGTTGGCGTTTACATCGCAAGTCCTTACACCGGAAA
>QIAL01000982.1:0-994 GCA_003225535.1 Acidobacteriota bacterium
GCTGCAAAGTTCGGTGGTGATTGACCGCGATACCGCCAGCCGGCTCGGCGTCGCTGTTCAGGACATTGACAACACTCTCGGCGACGCGTTCGGGCAGCGCCAGGTCTCCAACATCTACAAAGGCCTGAATCAATATCACGTTGTGCTGGAAGTCGCTCCCGAATTCCAGCAAAGCCCGGATGCGCTGAAATCCATTTATGTGCCCTCGAAGTCCGGCAAACTTGTTCCACTCAGCGCCTTCGCCCACTACGAGCCGTCCAACACCGCGCTCTCCGTCAACCACCAGGGCATCTTTCCGGCTATCACGCTTTCCTTCAATCTCGCGCCGGGCGCTTCTTTGGGGCCTGCCGTCGAGCACATCGAGGCAGCTCGCCATGAAATCCGTGTGCCCAACACCGTTCACGCCACGTTTCAAGGCACAGCGCAGGCGTTTCAGGATTCACTCTCCAATCAGCCAGTCTTGATTCTTACCGCTCTCGCCGCCGTGTACATTGTTCTCGGCATCCTTTACGAGAGCTTCATTCATCCGATTACCATCCTCTCGACGATTCCTTCCGCAGGAATCGGCGCTCTTCTTGCCATCCAGTTCATCAAGTCCGACCTGAACATCATCGCACTCATCGGCATCATCCTCTTGATCGGCATCGTCAAGAAAAACGCTATTCTGATGATTGATTTTGCGGTGCAAGTGGAAAGGGAGGAAGGAACGTCGCCCGTGGAAGCGATCTACAAAGCGTGTCTGTTGCGTTTCCGGCCGATTTTAATGACCACCATGGCCGCACTTCTGGGCGCGATGCCTCTGGCGCTCGGCACCGGTGTTGGTTCTGAGCTGCGCCGCCCGCTGGGCATTACCATCGTCGGCGGCCTCATCCTCAGCCAGATGCTCACGCTCTTCACCACGCCGGTTGTTTACATCTACATGGACCGCCTGCAATCCTGGATCCAGGGCGCGCGCTCCCACGCCCCCGCACCAGTTCCCGCCCACTCCGACTAA
>QIAL01000982.1:1019-3551 GCA_003225535.1 Acidobacteriota bacterium
CCGCCCACAATCACTTGAAACGCCGCCTGCAAGAACGGCGTATCCATGTAGCGGTGACGGATGAAGCTGATCACACCCAGCTCAACCGCAACGACAATGACCGCCACCAACATGGCGACTCGAAAATTGGCGATCAAAAAAGGTAAAGTATGTCCGATCCCGCCCGCTGTGGTCATCAACCCGGTCACCGCACCACGCAGCCATGGCGAGCCACGCCCCGTCAGCGATCCGTCATCGGAAAGCCCTTCGGAAAATGCCATCGAAATCCCCGCACCGATGGAAGCGGCGAGCCCTACCAGAAAGGCTTCCCAACTCTTGTGTGAAGCGAATGCCGCGGCAAAAATGGGCGCCAGCGTCGAAACCGAGCCATCCATCAATCCAGCCAAGCCCGGTTGCACCACCTGCAGCAAAAACAATTTGCGATGGGATTCATCTTCCTTGGCTTTCGCGCTTGTTGTTAAATGTTTTTCTTCCAATTCGCCAGCCGTGCGCTCGTGCTTTCTCTCCTCGTCCGCAAGCTTGTTCAATAATTCCCGCGTCGACACGTCCGTCGTCCTGCTCGCCGCCCGCGCATAGAACCGGCTCGCCTCTAACTCCATCAATTCCGCTTGCTTCCTTGCGACCTTCACGCCCAGAGGACGGACCAACCACACCGGTTTCCTGGTCAGGAATCCCTTCACGTTTTCGCGGCGTATGAGCGGAATGTGGTCGCCGAAACGCTGCCGGAACATGGCAAACAAACGGTCACGGTGCCCCACTTCTTCCGCGCGCATCTCTTCGAACATCTCCGCCGTCGAGGGATACTCTTCGCGCAACGCGTCCGCAAACTCCCCGTAAATCCGCCCGTCTTCCTCTTCGGCGGCGATGGCGATGGCTAGAATCTCTTTTTCCGTCAAATCCTTGAACTTTTTCAGCATCGTCCTTTGTCCTCAAATTCAAACGAGCACAAAGAATCGCACAAACCGAGTCGCGAAGTCATCCTTCGCCAAATTCGTAACTCAGTGACTCTGTTCGCTGGCTTCGGTGGAGGTCCTAGCCTGCTTTCGCCAATAGTAGAAGAAGGGGATGCCTCCCAGAATGACTGCCAGGCCCAGCGACGAACGGACCGGCCGGACCATCCACAAGTTGACGGTCAAAGCCACAGCGGCAGCCAAAAAGACCAGCGTCGTCCAGGGATGGCCCCAAGCGCGGTACGGACTTCTGCGCAAACGGAAGAGGGTAATTGCAGTCAACGCGAAGAAAATCCACCCGGCAAAAACAAACAGAGAATAGAGCTCTTCGTAAGTCCCGCTGAGTGCAAGCAGAGCAGCGACCGAACCGAGGAAGATCAAGGCGCCGCTGGGAGTGCGAAAAGAAGGGTGAATGCGCTTAGCGAAGCGAAAGAAAACGCCGTCGCGAGCCATGGCGAACGGGATGCGAGCGCCCGTCAGGACCGTGACGTGGAGAGCTCCGAGAGCGGAGATGGCCATACCTATCGTCAGCCAGACTGCGCCGCGAGAACCCGCGAACGATTGCACTACCTCGGAAGCGACGTGCTGCGATTGCGCCAGCGCCGCGAATGGCAGAGTACGGAAGTAAACGACATTCGCCAGCAAGTACAAACCGCCCACAGTGATCAGTCCCAGGATGATGGCTCGCGGAATGTTCTTCTCGGGGCGGAGAATCTCTTCGCCCAAATCGCCGAGGTCGTTGAAGCCATTGTAGGCCCACATGGCGGGAACCAGCGCGGTCAGCAAAGCGCCGATCGTTCCCAAACCTAGTGGAGTGGTGGCCAAGGGCGCGGTTTCCATCGCATTGTGCTTGCCGAACAGCACGCCCGCTACGACAATCACCGCGATCGTGCCTATCTTGAGGGACGTCAGCAGCACCTGGATAGCGCCGCCCGTGCGCACGTTCAAGTAATTGATCACCGTGACTGCCACAACGACCAGCGCCGCGAGCGGCTGGGCCGCGGTGAAAATGAATTGGTAGCCCCCAATGTGGTAAGTGAACAACGGGGCCGCAACAACCGGGAATACAAATCCGAGGAACCGCAGAAGTCCGGCGGCCAGAGTTGCCATCGCCACAGGCCGGTCAAGAAACGAACTCATCCACCCGAAGAGAAATCCCCACAAAGGACCGAGACCGCGGTTGAGGTAAACGTACGGGCCGCCTGCTTTGGGGAATGCCGCGCCCAACTCGGCATAGCAGAACGCGCCAAAGAGCACGATTAGCCCGCCCATGATCCAAGCCGTAAAAACCAATCTGGCTGAGCCGACACTGCGGGCCATGTCACTGGAGACGAGAAAAATGCCAGAGCCAATGGTGTCGCCAATCACGATGGCGGTCGCCGACCAAAGACCCAGTCCGCGAACCAGGTCCGCTCGCTCCGGTTGCGCTGTCAGATTGGGACTCGATGCGCTCACAAAGGTTGACAGAGCCTACTATCCGGAATTCAGGCGGTCAATCAACTTCGCCTGTTAGCCCGCGCGAAGCGAGGGATTCTATGTGTTTTGTGGCCCGAGTCGCTCTTACGCGCTATCATCGAGGCCA
>QIAL01000416.1 GCA_003225535.1 Acidobacteriota bacterium
TGCTTGAGCCATCGGGCGACGGCGTTCAAACCAGCTTGCACAAGATCGCCGGAGCGTGCATCCTCCCACCAGTCGTCGTCGGATTCCTGAAACAGTGCTGATGTTTGCGCCTTGACCATGGCCAGTTTCAGGGGAAGGGCCGGGTCCACAGGCTTCGGCTCGGCAGCTTGCTTCAACTGCGCCAGCATGCGCTGCTGCTCCTTGAGGTCCAGCATGGAGATGGCGGAATTGCAATAGGGACAGACCGAGTTGTTTTGAAGGTCGATCGACGCACCACAGCTTGAGCAGTTCACCGTGTGGATGCTCTCCCGCAGGTGCTGGATCTCTCCCGGTGAGAGTGGATGAATAAAATTCTTTTCCTTGAGGAATTCGAAAAAACCAATGAAGTGCCCATGCTGGTTCGGACATTGCCAGTAGGTGAAACGCACATTACGGGCGATATCATGTGCGAGCGTCAGCGCGGCACCGCATCGCGGACACAACAGCACCTGCGCGAGAGCAGGTTTGGGGGACGACGAGTGCTCACCGATATACTTCATCAGTTCCAGCGTGGAGCCTGGGGAGAGTTGCAGGTCTTTGTGCTGGTCGAACCAGAAGGTCTGGCAAGGGGGGCATACTTCGACAGTGACCGTGACGCCCAGACGGCCGTCAAGCGTCCAGTCGGTCATCGGAGCAGCGCAATTCGAGCACTTCACAACCGTATGGTATCAAGGCGAGAGAAGGGCGGGACATGCCCGCCAGGACTGTTTTGAAGCTGGAAGGGAACGACTGGAAGGTCCGGTTACTTTTTCTTTCCCAGCTTGCGCGCGATCTCTTCGACGATCTTGGGGCGCATGTCGGCGAGGACGCTGTCGACGATACTGGCGATCTCGGGATCAGAATCGAACGAACCAGTGACTTCTTCCGGCTTGCTCTCTGCACCAGCGGCGACCGCCATGGCAGCCCTATCCTCCGGAAGAGAGTCTTCCGATTCCTTCACAGACGCCTCTGCCGGAGCCGACTTCGAACCGGTCTCGCGGATCTTTCTCCAACTGGCCCATGCGGCTGCCGTTTCCGATTCTCTCTTTGCCATTTCCTCTGACCCTCCTGCCCTCGATGTAGTGGAAACCGGCACCGGCTCCGTGGATACTTCCTCTGACTTCGATTCCTCTTCGTGACTTTCAGTCTCGGCCACTGGCTCGGCAGCCCCCGTCACCGGGGCGGCCTGTCCATCCTGAGTCTTTTCGGATTGAAGCGGGTCTCGCGGCACAGCAGCTTCGGCCGTTGCCTCCGAGGCCGCGGCTTGCTGCGGCAATTCCGCCTCTCTTGGCTGCTCTTCAACTTTGGCTTCGATCTTCTCTTCGACTTTCTCCTCGACCTTTTCCTCGGCCTTCTGCTCGAACTTCTCTTCGATCTTTTCCCCAGGCTTGGCTTCTGCGTCAGGCACAACCGCCGGGGACTCAAGCGCGGCGGCGTGGAGAGATTTGTCGGTGATCGGCTCTTGCGAAACCGTGCTCCGTTCCGCCTCATATTTCGCGGCGACCGCTTCCAACTCTTTCACAGCAGCGCTGATGGCTTCCGTCGCTGCCACCGAAACCTCGGCCAGAGGCTGCGCAACTTCAGGCGCTGGTGTGGCCGGAATGGAAGCAGCAGCTTCTGTAACTGGTGGGTCCGCGGTGACGACGGGTGCTTCAGTCGTTTCAGTGACTGAGGGCTTCGCCTCAGGAGTCGTGGATGCGGCCACTGCATGACCGCCTTCCGCCGCGGCAAAAGCCGCATAGGCCTTCTGCATTTCCTGCTCGAGCGAAACTGCACCTTCGTCGGCAGCCACCGCTACGGCTACAGCTGTCCAGCGCGAGGGTGCCGCAGCTGAGTCGGCGACGGCGGCTACTGCCATGGTCACGGGTTCCTGCGTCGCGCTCGCTGGATTATTTGTCCCGGTTCCATTTCCCGGTATTGGAAAGTGCACCGCCATCATTTGAGTCTCGAGGCCCATCATGGCAGTCATGGCGTCCACCTGGGTGGAGACAATTTCTGGCTCCTTGCTCTTTGCCTCGATCTTTTCTGCTGGCTGTTGCTCGGCGAATGTTGCGGAAGGCGCCGCAGTTACTACTTCCGGCGTTGGCACATACTCCGGCGCGTGAATTTCTTCTTTCTGCGATTGCTTGCTTTCCGGCTTCGCAGCCTCTGCAACTTCAACCTTGGGAGCCTCGCTCTCTGTCGGTGCCGTGACGGGCATCTCCACGACAGGAGCTGGCGATTTCTCCTCGACGACTTTGCCTTTGATCTGGGCCGCGGCGGCGGCAAGTGCAGCAATCTCTTCGGGCGTAACGTCCTTCGGCAACCCTTCGGGAGCTAAGGCGCCAAGGTTGACGTTGCCCTCTTCTGCCATCGAAGCTGGAACGTGCATTACGTGGACGGGCGTCGGCTCAACCGTCGCCTGCGTGATCACCGTCCGCAGGTCTTTGTTGATCGGATTGTAGATCTCCCCAGTGTCAACTTCTTCCTCGGCGGGCTTTTCCTTCTTCTTCTTCGACGGAAACGCGATGCGTCTCTTCCATCCCGTATCGTCTTCCTCGATGGCCATCGTCTTGTCGTACCGGCCCTCTTCGAGCGCCGCAGTAGCGCGAGCAAAGCGGCCCGGTTTCGAGGAGTCCGCCCGGGGCACGACTTTGTCTTCCAGCTTGCTTAGGGCACTCAGCAACTCGCTGGCTTCAAAGGGTTTGACGATGAAGGCATCGGCACGCACGCGCTTGGCCTCTTCCGGCTTGAAAGGCTCGAGCTTTCCAACTGTGAGCAGGACCGGAATCCGCGACGTTTCGCCTACTTCCTTGAGGCGCTGGCACACCTCCAGCCCACTGTAACCCGGCATGTAGACATCAAGGACGATCAGATCGGGCTTGTGTTCCGCAATCTTCTTCAGGGCTGCCGACCCGTTGTTGACGGTGATGACTTCATATCCCGCGTCCGCGAGGATTTTCCGCCCCATATTCTGGGCGGTCACGCTGTCGTCGGCGAGTAGTATCTTCCTGGCCAAAGGTTTCCTCTGAAGAGGGGAGATACCGCGAAGGTAACCTGCCCCTCAACCCAAGTCAATGATCCTGAAGGGAAGTAACACGTTACCAGTGGTCAGCACCTAGTGCGTAGCGACAGCCGCCTCGGCTGTCCGACGAAGCGAAGCGAGGTCTGCACACGAATCTTCCCGCTGGTCTAAAGGCTGCCGGCTGAGAATGCCCCTAGAACGGGTTGATCTTCATCAGCCCCTTCTTCTTCTTCTTTTTGCTGCTTGAAAGGTCCTGATCGCTGGCCGGAGTCGAGTCATCAGCCTTCGACGCGCTGCTCGAGGACGACTGGTTCTGGATCTCATTCACTTGCGTCGGCGGCGGCAGCGATGTATCGGTACCCGAATCCGCGGGCTTCAACTCATTCGGATCCGACGGAGCATTCGGTCTCAGTTCATTGGGATCTGGTGTTGCCGGTGTTCCAGGCGGCATAGCTGCCGGAGGCGTACCGAACGGCGCATTGGGATTGACCTCATTCCCTGTGGGCTGAGCGCCACCCGGGCCGGGCTGATCTGGCTTTGCAATTTCCACTGCCACCTTGTTCCCGCCGCCGCCCGCAGCGGATTCCATGAAGGCTCTCGCCTCCTCTTTCTGCACGGTGACCGCGCTAATGGGTTCGGCCTCAACCAGGTTCGGCTCGCCTATGGCGGTCGCATGCGAGACGTCGGGGCCCTTCTTGATGAGGCTCATCATCTGGCCCATCATTGTCATTTGTCCGCGGCTCTCGATCTCAGCCTTGTTGCGCGCCACTGCGGCCTTGGTCGCACGCGGCACTGGCTCGTGCAGAGCTTCCAGCCGCTTTTTGGCGTCAACGGCGCGATCCATTAGCGGATAGCGGGTGAGGATACTCGAATATTCCTTCGCCGCTTTCTTCGAAAGCTCTCCGAGGGCGCGGGCCTTGTCGCCCTCCCTCATGCAGCCTCGCGGAAGATTGTTGACATCACAAGTCGTCGTAGTTTTGCGGATGCGCGCAATCTGCCCTTCGTAATTCTGTCCCAACAAATAAAGCGCCTCGTCCGCACGGCTGTACAGCGGATACTTTTCCACCAACGTCTGCAGTCGCGCGATCGATGCGGCAAACGACTCGCGCAGGTAGTAGAACCGTCCGATTCCAAACTCGCGATCTGCGAGCACTTCCTGCACTTCGAGCAGCCGCTTCTTGGCGTCAGGGACGAGTTTGCTGTCTGGAAACTGCAGAATCAGGTTTCGATATTCGTCTTCGGCGCGTTTGGCGTGGGTGTAGTCGCGATCCGCCTTCTCCATCTGCTGATAATGGATGTTGGCAATCTTCAGCTGCGCTTCGGCTGCTTCTTTCAAGTTGGGAAAGAAGATTTTGAAGTCGCTGTACTCCTGCTCGGCTTGCGCCAGCGCCGCCGTGCCTCCCTCGGCGTACCAGGAATCGCCCACCGCCAGTTTGGCGCGCGCAATGTATTCCGAATCAGGATAGGTATTGATCAGCGTCTGCAGCGTGAGGCGCGCGACGTCGAAGCGGTTGTGGTGCATCGCGTCCATGGCTTTGTCGAACAGGACTTTGTCCGGCTGCTTCGAGCCCACACCGGCCAGCGGATTGACAGATTTCTTGTTGGTGCAGGCGGCGGTCAGAGCCAGCAGCACACCCAGCACGGCAATCAGATAAATTCGACGCAACATAAGAGTTGGAAGTCCTTTGAGTTCCAGGTTTCGCTAGACTTTCTGCAGTGCTGCCTCGGCCGCCACCCGCAGCAGCGATTCCGTATTCTTCCTTGGATCACCAGTACCGAACACGGCGTTGCCCGCCACGAGAATTTCGGCTCCGGCCCGGACCACATCGGCCACCGTATCGAGGGCCACGCCACCATCTACTTCGATGCGATAGTTCAGGCCGCGTTGGCTGCGAATGTCGGATAAACGCCGCATTTTATGCATGGTAGACGGAATGAACTTCTGCGCCCCGAATCCGGGGTTCACCGACATGACCAGAACGTAGTCGACGATATCGAGCACTTCCGCAAGCGTTTCGACCGGCGTCGCAGGATTAATCACAACTCCCGCCAGGCAGCCATGGCTCTTGATCAGGTGCAGCGTGCGGTTCAGATGCAGGCAGGCTTCCTGATGCACGGAGATCCAGTTCACTCCGGCGTCGGCGAATACGGGAATAAACTCGTCCGGATTGTCGATCATCAGGTGACAGTCCAGCGGCAGGTCCGTCACCTTCCGCAGGGATTTGACTACCGGCGGCCCGATTGTGAGGTTCGGGACGAAATGCCCATCCATGATGTCGACGTGGATGACGTGAGCCCCGCCCTGGCACGCGGCTCGCACCTGTTCGCCCAGCCGGGCGAAGTCCGCAGAAAGAATTGACGGTGCCAGTTCGATCAAACCGGGCCTCAGAACAAGAATCGTCGTCGGTCGTTCGTGGTCGCTGGCTGTTCGAGCTTCGGTTTTTGCCAACAACTATCGATTAAGGACCACCGACCGGCGATGTGGAAATTCTACCACGCGGAATCTGTGGCCCCGGCGAAGTTCTTGCCGCATGTTACCCTCGTCCGGCGTGTCTTCGGTGCCACAATTCGCGCCCGCGGCTTACTCTGTAACCGCTGTCTTCCTTTGGGGCGCATCCGACTTCGCCGGCGGATACGGCTCGCGCCGGGCCAATGCCTTTGTGCTCACCGCGTTCTCGCACATTTGCGCTCTCGCGCTGATGCTGGCCATAGCTTTCACGCAGCACGGAACCTTCCCCAATCGCGCCAGCATTTTCTGGGCGGTGGCTGCCGGAGTGATCGGAGGATTCTCGATCGCCATTTTCTACCGCGCACTGGCCTCCGGACACATGGGACTGGCTGCTC
>QIAL01000990.1 GCA_003225535.1 Acidobacteriota bacterium
CCCAAATGAGTTTATAGTTTCTCTTCATGGATGCGGTTTCCGCAAAGCTCGCGCCTCGCGCGAAGACAGCCACCCGTTACGTCATCTTAACGGGAAATCCCAACTGCGGAAAAACCACGCTCTTCAATGCACTGACCGGCTTGCGCGCCAAAGTCGGTAATTATGCCGGCGTGACCGTGGAACGCAAGGAAGGCCGGCTCCTTGGAACATCCAAGGCAGAGCCGATCACGGTTCTGGATCTTCCTGGCACTTACAGTCTCAGTCCGCAATCGCTCGATGAACAAATTGCGCGAGACATTTTGTTCCATCGATTATCCGAAGTGCCTCCGCCCGATCTCGTCGTCGTGGTGGTCGATGGCTCCAACTTGCAACGGAATCTCTATTTTGCGACCCAGGTAATCGAGCTCGGCTATCCTACGATCATCGCGCTCAACATGATCGATGTCGCCGAGCAGAACGGTCATCACATCGATGCGCCAAAGCTCAGCCGCGAACTGAGCGTGCCGGTTTATCCGATTGTCGCCAGCTCCGGTCGCGGCGTTGATTCACTGCGCGAAGCTGTTGCTTCGCGGGTTCAAAGTTCAAGGTTGGATACTCGACGTTCAGCAGCGCGGCCAAATCCCTTTTGCAAACTCCCGTCGGAATTTGAAGACGAAGTCGAAACATTGGCTGGCTTGCTGGAAGAGACGTTTCCTGAATCGCACTTTGAAGCCGTGGCTGAGGCGCAACTCGTTCTCAGCGATGAGCGCTTCATGATCTCCAGCGCCGGTCATTATCCGCAATCGATCCGAATCGATTGGCGCAGTGTGACCATCGAATCCCGTTATGCTCGCCTGACCGAAATTCAGCAGCAGGTCACGATCGAAACGCGGAGGGCAGGGGATACCTTCAGCGACAAGCTCGATCGCATTCTCACTCACCGCGTTTGGGGTGTGCTCATTTTTCTGGCGATCATGACCCTGATGTTCCAGAGCATCTTCACCTTTGCCCGATGGCCGATGGACAAGATCAGCCAGGGCATGGACCTGCTCGGCCAACTGGTTTCTCATTTGCTCCCGGCTGGACCGTTGCAGAGCCTGTTGGTGGATGGCGTCATCGCCGGGGTAGGCGCCGTTTTGGTTTTCCTGCCGCAAATTTGTCTCTTGTTCCTCTTCATTGGCTTGCTCGAAGACACAGGCTACATGGCGCGCGCCGCCTTTCTGATGGATCGCTTGATGAGCCGCGTTGGACTTCACGGCAAGAGCTTCATTCCGATGCTTAGTTCTTTCGCTTGTGCGATTCCGGGAATCATGGCGACTCGCACCATCGAGAACCGCAAAGATCGGCTCGTCACGATCCTTGTCGCTCCATTGATGAGTTGTTCCGCGCGGCTGCCCGTTTACACCGTGCTGATCGCAGCCTGTATTCCGGACCGGAGGGTGCTCGGATTCCTCAAACTTTCCGGTTTGACGATGTTGTCGATGTATCTGCTTGGAATCATTATCGCCCTGTTCATGGCATGGCTTTTCAAAAAGACCATCCTCAAAGGCCCAACCCCGCTTCTCATCATGGAATTGCCGCCTTATAAACGCCCTTTGCTCAGGATCGTGTTGCGCCATATGTGGGATCGCTCAAAACTTTTCGTGCGCCGCGCGGGCACAGTGATCCTTGGCATCAGCATTCTTCTTTGGGCTCTGGCGACCTATCCTAAAAATCCGTCCATCGCGCGCTCCTTTGGTGAGCAACGTCAGACTGTCCTGGCTGGCGTTCCAGCGAAATCCGCAGCGGAAGCCGATGGGCTCCGCAAAGCGCAACTGGAGAAAATCGACAAAGACGAAGCCGGCGCGAACCTTCGCCAAAGCTACGCCGGTCGATTCGGCCGGCTGATTGAACCTTTGATTCGCCCTTTGGGATTTGATTGGCAAATGGGCATCGGCATCGTCTCTTCTTTTGCGGCGCGGGAAGTCTTCGTGAGCACGATGTCGCTGGTCTACAACGTCGGCAAAATGGAAGACAAGCAGAAGGGAAACCAGACGCTGGCAAACACCATGCGCGCTTTGAAGAATCCGGACGGCACGGCTGTCTATACTCCGCTCGTGGCAATTACCCTGATGGTCTTTTACGTCTTTGCGCTCCAATGCGTGAGCACCGTCGCGATCGTCCGCCGCGAAACCAATTCCTGGAAATGGCCCGTCTTTCAGTGGCTCTATATGGGCATTCTCGCCTGGACCCTCGCGTTTATTACCTATCAGGGCGGACGATTGCTCGGGTGGGGCGCCTAGCGGAGCAATCGGCAACCGCGCGATAAACCGCTCCGCGGC
>QIAL01000417.1:0-1637 GCA_003225535.1 Acidobacteriota bacterium
GTGCTTTATGTAGCGATAAAAGCGCGGCTGTCCGCGGCTCTTCCAGTATTGGTTCTGGTAGTCATCAATGGCGGGTCCCCTGCTCAACAGGCTCAGGAACTTGTGGCCTGAAGGACGAATCACGATCCCCACATGCCCGTGCCAGACGACGAGGTCGGCCGGCTGGGGGCGCGATACCTGGCGGAATCCGGGCACACCGTCATACAGATCGTCGGAATCGGCATAGGGGTAGGGAAATCCAGCGCGCTCATAAATGGCGTGCACCAGGTGCGAGCAATCACGGCCTGCAGCGCGCGTCCTCTTGGAGTGCAGCGCAACAGCAATCACTGAGGAACGGTCGCGAGGGCTTAGAGTCGTACGCTTTTCAGGTACGTGGGCCGGCTTCGCGGCAGGCGGTAAAGCTTGATTCGTGCCTTGGGCTCGTGACGTAGCTCCGCCGCAGAGCGCCAAGGCGCACGTCGCGGCCATCACGGATTTGAAACCACTCTGCATCGCCCTATTTTGATGCCATTTTGCGTTCGGCAGGGAGGTTACTTTTGTGAAAGTCCTCCTTCGCACTCAATATTTTCAAGCCTAGTTCCAGGGGAAACTAGATATCGAAGTGGTAAACATTCAAGGAAAAGCAGGCGTGGAGTCGGTCTGCCCGGCGTTCAGCGGTCCACATGCACGGGAGCGATCGTCGCGTGAAAACCGAATTCAACGCCGACCGAGAGGAGACTAAGTCCCACGGCGCGCACCCCATTAGGGGCGATGGCGGGTCCCGAAGCGGTACTTGGGATTCGTAGAGGTACAAACTTCAGCACAGGCGCGCGGCTTTGAGTGGAGCCGAAAAAGCGTATGTGCAGTCGCCTTCCACAAGAAGGTCTTCGAGGTCGAGTAAGTTCGAGGTTTTAAGCACGCGGGGGCAACCGAGGGTGGTCACCCCCTGAACCCAGTCTCCTCTGTCGTTATAAGGGCAGAAAAAAAAGGGAATGACGGGGTAACAGAACTGCGTGCAGGCTACAGAATAGCCCTGCCGGTTGCCTGTTTCAGTGACGCCAGTCACAACTCCATGCCCAGGAGCCAGTGGGATGACAACTTAAGTGCAACGTTGATCCATAAATCGCAACCGTGACTATCAGTGTGATTTCAATCACATTAAACTACTTGTCACAGCAGCGTCACTAACAGCGCAGCTGACAACATTTGTCGGCGAGATGTCGCTTTATGTCACACATACAGTGTGATCATAATCACAATAAGAATACACCTCGTTACAAGTACGAGCTAACTACATGACTTATAGAGCATCAGCATGCACTTACCCAATGGTCTAGCAGATGCAAGCAATACAGCCAGAGATAGTTATAGAGAAGTAAGTGATTATCTCGATAGTTCTGACGAGAGAACGAGGAGAGGATAACGCTAAATGTCTAAACAAAAGGGTTTTTCGTTGATTGAGTTGCTGATTGTTGTTGCCATCATTCTCATCATCGCGGCGATTGCTATTCCAAACCTGCTGCGCGCGCGCATGGCGGCTAACGAGTCGTCCGCTGTAGCGTCAATCCGTACCATCAACACAGCTGAAATTACCTACAACTCGACCTATCCGACGGTCGGTTTTTCGGGCACCCTGCTAGCGTTGGGTGGAGCGATCG
>QIAL01000417.1:1728-7063 GCA_003225535.1 Acidobacteriota bacterium
GTTTCTGCGCTGAGGAAGATGCTGTGGTTCGCGTCGATCCGGCTGGTGTTTGCTCTCTTACAGAAGCGGGCGTCCTGACGTTCAACCCGCTCAACCAGTAAGCAAGGGTTTGGCGACGTACCTTTCGGGGAAGGGTAGCAGCCAGGGAGCAGCGAACGCGAGTTCGCTGCTCCTTTCACATTTGGCCGGGGCAAGCAGGCTTACGGAAAGGTCGTAATACGCTTGCAATCGCAAGCGGGCTTCGTTTGACTGCCACCACGGCATTACCACCGGGCATGCAAGAGATGTGATCGCAGTTACAACGTGCAGTGAGTAAGATCACACTGACATAACACAAGCTATCTAGCGATAGTTACGAGCCTGATCGGAATATATCCCACTAACACTACGTGTCACATCGGTGCCACTTCTTGTCAGCCCGAGAAATGGTTCGTTCCGGTGCGCGTACCACTATAGATAGTCGTGTGAAGGAAACTAAACTACTTACGATAACGGTTGCCTAGACGAACGCGCAAACCTAAGTGGCAGTCTACGTGCGGCGCACTTAGTGAATGAGGGTGCCACAATCAGGACCGAAGTCCGGCCTGGCGCCCAACGAGTCTGATCATGAATTTAAGTTAACTATTCTAAAGGGAAGGGAAAATGAAGAAACAAAGAGGCTTCTCGCTCATCGAACTGCTGATCGTCGTTGCCATCATCCTGATCATCGCAGCAATCGCAATTCCGAACTTACTCCGAGCGCGCATGGCGGCCAATGAGTCGTCCGCTGTCGCTTCGATCCGTACCATCAATAGCGCTGAAGTCACCTACAATTCGACCTATCCGACGGTTGGCTTTTCGCCTGATCTGGTGAGCCTGGGCGGGGTGATTGGCGCGGCTTGCGTGCCTGCACAAGCCACGGCTTGCCTGATTGACGCCGTGCTCGCCAACAATGGCAATCCGGGTGGCAGCGGGAAGAGCGGCTATCTGTTCGCCACCGGTGCTGGCACGGTGTCTGGCGGAGTGAACGTCGGCTACACAGTGGCGGCGGTGCCGATCACGATTAACCAGACTGGTCTTCGCGGGTTCTGCGCCGAGGAAGATGCAGTGGTCCGCGTTGATCCGGCTGGTGTTTGCTCCGTTACAGAAGCGGGCGTCCTGACATTCAACCCCCTCAACCAGTAACCGGCTTCGGCTGAAACTAGGAGAGGGAAGAGAGCAGCAAGCTCGGCTTGCTGCTCTTCGTCGTTTTGTGGCCCAAAAGGGCATAGTCTTCGCAGCCGGCCGCCGTCTGGAATCCAATGAGACTTGGGGCTGGGCCAAACTGTGAGCTCCTCATATATCGGAGAATCGCAGGCCGATGACGTGGCGGCGAAATGCCGCTACCAGAGGCGCCGGGACGGCGGTGCTACCAGGCGAGAGAAGAAAAAAGGCACCGTGCGCTTTTGGCGAGCATCTGACTCTTGCTGACCTCTTCTCGTGCGAAGATATAGACCTTAACTGTGGCCGCATCCGACCAAATCCAAACCTCGACGTTCCGCCGAGTCTTCAAGGCCTTTCACTATCGTGATTTCCGTCTCATGTGGGTAGGTGCCTGCATGTCCAGCATCGGCACGTGGATGCAGATCGTCGCGCAGGGATGGCTCATCTACCGATTAAGCCATTCAGCGTTCCTGCTGGCTCTCGATCAATTCCTGGCGGGGATTCCCATCTTTCTGTTCTCCTTGATCGGTGGAGTGGTCGCGGATCGGACTGAGCGCCGCAAAATTCTGCTGGTCTCGCAATACATTCAGATGGGGAGCGCTGCGACGTTGACGATTCTCGTGGCCCTCGGGCTGACGCACGTTTGGCCGATCCTCTGTCTCTCGTTCGTTTCGGGTTTTGCACAGGCATTTGGCGGACCCGCATATCAGGCGCTGATCCCGACGCTGGTCGATCGCGACGACATGCCGAACGCCATCGCGCTGAACTCCATTCAATTCAACTTAGCGGTGACGGTTGGTCCTGCGCTGGCGGGGATTACTCTGGCTCGTCTCGGAGAGAAATGGTGCTTCGGCCTGAACGCGCTTTCGTTCCTCGCACCGGTTATTTCCTTGTCGATTATCAGCGCGCGTTACCTGCCGGAGAAGTCTGGCGAATCGATGTTCAAGAGCCTGAAGCAGGGAATTCACTTCATCTGGCGACAGGGCGCGATGGTGGCGCTCATCATCCTGGCATTCACGATGACGTTCCTTAGCATGCCAATGCGGACGTACATCCCGGTGTTCGTGAAAGACATTTTCCATCGCGGCCCGGAAACGTATGGGAACCTGCTATCGCTGATGGGAGTGGGATCGATCGTCGGATCACTGGGCGTGGCGAGTCTGGGGAACATATCGAAGAAGGGGCGATTCGCACTCAGCATGCTGGTGTTGCTGGGGGCGGGAATCGCGGGATTTTCGCTTTCGAAATTTCTGCCCGTGAGTTACGCCATGCTTCTGCTCGTCGGGGCATCGATGATGGCGGTCTTTGCGACGGTGACGTCGCTTGTGCAGTTGAGCGTGACCAACGAGATGCGCGGGCGGGTGATGAGCGTTTATAACTTTGCGTTTCGCGGCGGGATGCCCATCGGGAATCTGGTTTCGGGATGGCTGGTGCCAGCCTACACGGCGCCCATCGTATTGGGGGTGAATGGATTCCTGCTGATCGCGGTGGCGCTCTATTTCCTGCTGATACAGCGGAGAGTGGCGGCGTTGTAGAGTTGGAAATCTGCAGGCGCGGGCGAGGCAACCGAGCCACGATGAGCTATCGTGATTGCCAGTCTAATGAGTAGACGTCTTGTGCTCCGGTGTCACGGAGCAGTAGGGGTTCATCGTTGGGAGTCAGCGCCAGAGCCGCGCCGTAGCGGCCGGTGGCGAGTAAGTCCTTCACGTCGGCGACTTGCTCAATTTTCCCGTCACTGACACGTACCCGCATCACTCCACTTTTCTGGCGGTAATCCAGTACATAAACGAACTGTCCGTCATGGGACCAGCAGAGCCAGCCCAGGGAGCCTTTCACCAGTTCCGTCCACTTGCGCGTGCCCAGATCGAACAACAGCAAGGTTTTGGAGTCGGCGGAGAACGCTGAAATGTGGCGGTTATCGGGAGACCAGCGCGGCGAATACAAACCGTCAGAAGCGGGTAGAGAAGAAAGCTGACGGGTGGAGACATCGAGAATACGGATCGACGAAGCCGGATTGTTCGATTCGCCCGAGAAGATGATCTTTGTGCCATCAGGCGACCAGTTGGGATCAAGCTGCTGGCTGGAATCATCGGGCAGCAGAAGGCGGGGACTTCCGCCATCGGAAGAAACCTGGTAGATCCGTGCCGGCTTGTCTGCTCCTTGAGCGAACTGGAAGAAGAGGATGGTTTTTCCGTCGGGCGACCAGCGTGGAAGGAGCGGCGACAGGGGCGGGAAGGTAAGTTGTAGGCGTTGGGAGCCGTCAATCCGGCTGCGCCAAAGAGTGCCTTCGGGGTAGGAAGTATAAGTAATCCAGTTGCCGTCTTTGGAAAAGTCGATGTACTCGGCCGAGAGACCATTCAGAAAAGGCAGGAATCGCGACGTCTTTGCATCGAAACGAACTAATTCGCCGCGGTAGGTGCGGCCGATGACGAACAGTTTCTTCCCGTCTTTACTGGGAAGCGGCGACGATAGCGTCATCGGGCTCGAGGTCAAAAGGATCGGCTTCGGAGCGGATTGAAAGACGCCCGCATTCGCCAGAGCCCAGATCTGGCCCTGAGACTGAAAGACGAAATACTTACCGTCGGCAGTCCACTTGCCGCAGCATTCGTCGGGTGGATTGTGCCAGCCGGGGAGCAAGGGATGCAGGGCAGTGCCATCGACTGAGACTTCGCGCTCGATTTGCAAGCCCACGGTTCCAGCGGTTTCCGAAGAGTCGAACCGCAGGTGAGAACTGTCGGGCGACCAAGTGACATTGCGGATGTCGCCGTTCACGCTGATCAGTTTGCGCGGCTCGCCGCCATCGGCTTTGGCAATATACAAGTCACCCAGGTTGGTATAAGCAAGGAGTTTTCCATCGGGGGACCATGCGGCCGTTTCGGCGACGAAGTCACCGATTCTGCGCGAAGAGCCGCCAAGAATCGGGACGCTACTCAGCGGCCCTTCCGGGGGAGCGCCCTGTCCGTCGATGAGTAAGAGCTGCGAGCCGTCAGAGGAAAGGCTTAGCGGGACTATATCCGCAGATGTCATTACGTCGATCTTCTTCGGCAATCCTCCAGCGATCGACAATTCTGCGATCCCGCGAAGTGAGAAGCTAGCCGAGCTTCCCCCGCCCATCGCCAGGAAAAGCCGAGCGCCGTCAGTTCCGATCAGGCTCTTGGGCTGGCCGTCATGCGTGAGCTGAACATAATTTGCCACGCTAGGTACGGGTGATGGCAGAAGCCAGAGATACGCAAGCAATCCACCTAGCAGGACAAGTATCAGACCGACGGCGATCGTCGAAAGCCGGCGCTGTTTGGGCAGTTCAACGGGGATGGCGTGAGCGCCGGTATGCGTCCATGCCGGATCCGACAATGCATCAAGCGCGAAGGCAAGATCGGAAGCGGAATGGAAGCGCTGCTCCGGATTCTTCTCGATGCAGCGGCGAATCACTCGCTCCAAAGCCAAAGGCATGTCAGGCGAAAGCTGCGAAATGGGTGGAGGTTCTTCGTTCAGAATGGCGCTGACTGTGTCGGCTTCGGTGGCCCTCTGAAACGTTCGTTGTCCCATGACCATCTCATAGAGGATTGCGCCGAAAGCGAAAATGTCGGTGCGATGGTCGATCACTTGTCCGCGGACCTGCTCTGGAGACATGTAGCCCACGGTTCCCATCGCGACGCCGTGGCGTGTGATGGTGGTTGCCAGGTTTGTCGGCGTCTGCGGCGATGGGGCGACCTTGGCCAGGCCGAAGTCGAGAATCTTGACGCGTCCGTCTTTGGTGACGAACAGGTTTTCTGGCTTGAGATCGCGATGCACGATGCCTTTTTCATGCGCGGCGGCGAGGCCGTGAGCGATTTGCACGCCGAACTGAATTGCCTGACGCAAGGGCAATGGGCCGCGCCTCAGACTCTCGCCGAGGGTTTTTCCTTCCAGGAGTTCGGTTACCAGGTAGGGCGCTCCCTCGTGAGTTCCCATTTGAAAGACCGAGAGAATGTTGGGATGGCTCAGAGCGGCGGCGGCTTTGGCCTCGATCTCGAAGCGCTGCAGTCGATCCGGTTCGGCGGAGACAAGCTTGGGGAGAACTTTGATGGCGACGTCGCGATTCAGCCGGGAATCGCGGGCGCGGTAGACCTCGCCCATACTGCCGGCGCCGAGCGGTCCGAGGATTTCATATTGG
>QIAL01000418.1 GCA_003225535.1 Acidobacteriota bacterium
TGCGGCGTCGATTCCTGCGAGGTCAGACTCGAGTTCGCTCTAGTGGTGCGGCTTCTTGAGGTGCAGGCGCGACGGTGGCAGCCGCCGGTTGGGGCTGCGGTTGCAAGATGGGCCGCTTGATCGTGAAGCGCTGGATCTTGATCTCACCGCGCTCGTAAACTGCGAGCAGGGCAGCGACGGCGGCAGGATCGAGGCGCTTTCCGGCCAGGTTCTTGATGATCTGCAAAGCCTGATCGGGCGAGTGCGCCTGCTGGTACGGCCGGTTGGTGGTGAGCGCATCGAATGTGTCGGCTACGGCAATGACGCGGGCGAGAAGCGGAATCTGATCGCCCTTCAGTCCGTAAGGGTATCCGCGGCCGTCGAGCGCCTCGTGGTGCA
>QIAL01000419.1:0-9970 GCA_003225535.1 Acidobacteriota bacterium
CGCGACAGCCTCGCCCGGGAACACACTTGCAAATCCAGTGTCATGCAAACCGTTCGTAAATCGTCAACCGCATCCTGATGATAGTCCAGCCAGCCACGAATCCTGGACGTTCTCGGACCGCTATGGAGCGCGGCAGGCAAGGTCCGAAAACGTCCAGCTCAGGCGGATCGGAGTCCGGTAACGTCCAACTTTGCGGAGACACATCCTTTACTGTCCTTACGGTAAGCTGTCATGACCTGGCGTGTCCGTCATTGCGTGGAATGTCCAAAATGCCGCACGCGGTATCTGATCGGATTCAGTCCGTATCGTAACGGTTCCTACCTGGTTCCGGTCGCGAGGGGTTCGCTGCAGGAATGGATTCTCTATTGCGCGTGCGGTTCTCCGCCCAGCTCCAGCCGGTGGAATTGTGATGAGTTACAACCATACGAAGTCTGCCGCGGCGCTCACGTTCGTGGCTACGGGCCGCCCGAGGAGATCGTTCGAGTTCGCCAACGGCGCCTTTCAATCAGACCTTCTTCGTTGTCATTGAAATAGCAGCGACATGACCTAGGGCCGCTTCGCTGACGGCTTTTTGGCAGTCTTGCGGACCGGTTTCTTCACTCCAAACACGCGCGCGAAGATTTTGTCGACGTTCTTGAGCTGGCGTTGCAAGTCAAAGGCGTACTCGATCTGCTTGCGAGGAACCTTGCTGGAAATCTCCTTGTCCGCAAGAATCTCGTCGTGGAAGTTGAGGCTCTCTTTCCAAGCGCGCATCGCGTGACCTTGCACCAGACGGTATGCGTCCTCGCGCGTCATTCCGTGTTCGACCAAGTCGAGCAAGAGCTGTCCGCTGAAGATGAGACCGCGCGTGCTCTCAAGATTCGCCCGCATACGTTCCGGATAAACGAACATTGTGTCGATAACGTTCGTCGTCTTGCTGAGGAGATAGTCAGTGAGGGTTGTCGAGTCGGGCAGAATGACGCGCTCGACTGAGGAGTGCGAGATGTCGCGCTCATGCCAGAGAGGAACGTTCTCAAATCCGGCCTGGGCGTTAGAGCGCACGACGCGCGCGAGGCCACTGATCTGCTCGAGTGTCACGGGATTGCGCTTGTGCGGCATGGCCGAGGATCCCTTTTGCTTTTCACTGAAGAACTCTTCCGCTTCGCGCACTTCGGTGCGCTGCAGGTGCCGGACTTCAGTGGCGATCTTGTCGAGTGTGGATGCGATCACGGCGAGCGTGGCCAGAAAGTGCGCGTGACGATCGCGCTGGATCACCTGCGACGACACAGCTGCCGCCTTCAGTCCCAAGCGCACACAGATCTTCTCTTCCAATTCCGGTGTGAGGTGCGCGAAGATCCCGACCGCGCCTGAGAACTTGCCTACGCGCATGTCTTCTGCGGCGGCCATGAAACGCGCGATATTGCGCTGCGTCTCCGAATACCAGTTGGCGATCTTGAATCCGAAGGTGATGGGCTCGGCGTGAATGCCGTGCGTCCGGCCGATCATGGGAGTGTCTTTGAATTCCCAGGCGCGGCGCTCGAGCACCTCTGCGAGGCGGTGAAGGTCTTGCACAATGACTTGCGAGGCCTGGTGAATGAGCAGAGCTTGTGCGGTATCGACGACGTCGTTGGAGGTGAGGCCGTAGTGGAACCAGCGGGCGTGCGGGCGGACGATTTCAGCAACGGCCGTAGTGAAGGCGATGACGTCGTGACGGACTTCGGCTTCGATCTCGTGGATGCGCTCGACGCGGAAGTCGGCGCGTTCCTTGATGGCTTTGGCCGCCTCTTTGGGGACGAGTCCTGCTTCGGCGAGCGTTTCAGTGGCGGCGACTTCGACCGCGAGCCAGGTGCGGAAGCGATTCTCGTCGCTCCATATGCGGGCCATCTCAGGACGGGTGTAGCGCGGGATCACGGGCGGTCTCCTGTCCGGTGTGGACAGAGGATTCTAAATGGATGAGCGCGGAATCGGCTAGCGGGCGGAGTCGTTCACCACAAAGGGCAGGGGAGCGACGGAGGAAGTCAAAAACCCACCCTGTCGCAAAGAACGCGACAAGGGTGGGGCACCCTCAACGTGTACCGTGACTGCCCCCGGCAATCACGGTTCAAGCGGCATTCAGTTAGTTATATCGCAGTACGATATAATATGTACAGACTATCGTTGCACGATAGAATCTGCGGCATGACGAAGTTGACCCTTGCGGATTACCGGGCTTTGGCGGAATTCCGCTATCAGATTCGGGAGTTTTTTGCTTTCAGCGATCGCGCCGTGCAGGCAGCCGGCCTGGCGCGGGGACAGTATCAATTGATGCTGGCCATCAAGGGGATGCCGGAGGGGCAGCGGCCTCGGATTCGGGAACTCGCCAACCAGTTGCACGTGCAGCATCACAGCGCGGTGGAGTTGATTAACCGGCTGGAGGCTGGAGGCTACGTGCGGCGGGGGCGGGCCGACGAAGACCGGCGCGAAGTGCTGCTGGCCCTGACGCCCAAGGGCGAAAACGTGCTTGCTGAGCTGGCGCTGCATCATCACCAGGAGTTAAAGGAGGCAGCGCCGCGTCTGGTGGCGTCGCTGCGCCGTGTGATGGCGGGAAAAGAGGATGGAGCTGACAAGCCGGCACGAAGAACGACCACGGGGGCTAAAGCCCCCTCATCCCACGTTTCTTCGCGGCCCTGAAGGGCCGCTCTTCCATGATGCTGCGGCGGCGTTAGGCGACGGAAATCGATGATCGCCCAGAGTCGTGCAGTCTTGGCGGAGTTTGCCGACTTTGCAGAGCTTGAGGACCTTGCGTCTTGATGTCGCTTCTGTTGTCGCGTGTAGTTTCAAGAGGGAAAGTTCATGAGCAATAGCAACAACGATGGATCTGGGGCAATTCAGAATGAGCCACTCGCGGCCTCTGGGATATCGCCTTTGGCGCATACGGAGCCCGCGCCATTCCGGATCGTGCTGATGTCATTTCTGGCGGCGGGAGTTGGGCTGCTGGCCGGGCTTGTCGCCTACATCCTATATAAGCTCATCGGGCTGTTTACCAACCTGTTCTTCTTTCACGAAGCGACAACCAGTTTCCGCAGCGTGGGCGGGCATCATCTTGGCTTGTGGGTAATCCTTGTCCCGGTGGCTGGTGGATTGATTGTTGGACTGATGGCCAAGTACGGCAGTTCGAAGATTAAGGGACACGGTATTCCTGAGGCGATGGAGGCGGTCCTGGTCAATCGCAGCCGGATCGAGCCGAAGGTGGCGCTGCTGAAGCCGATTTCCGCGGCGATCGCGATCGGGACGGGCGGGCCTTTTGGCGCAGAAGGACCAATCATTCAAACCGGCGGAGCACTCGGTTCTCTGGTCGGACAGTTCCTGCACACGACGGCGGTGGAAAGGAAAGTTCTGCTGGCTTGCGGCGCGGCAGCAGGCATGTCGGCCACATTCAATACTCCGATCGCGGGAGTGATCCTTGCCATTGAACTGCTGCTGTTCGAGTTCAAGTCGCGATCGTTTATTCCGCTGGTGATCGCGAGCACAATCGCGACCGCCGTCCATATGCAATTGCTGGGGCCAGGGCCGATGTTCCAGGTGGGACATGTGGATTTTGCGATTCCCCGAGCGCTGCCCTTCTACCTGGTCCTAGGACCGATTTGTGGGCTGGCCGCGATCGTGTTGAGCAAAGCGCTGTATTGGGTGGAGGATCTTTTCGAAAAACTTCCCGTGGACGAACTGTGGTGGCCGGCGATTGGAGCACTGGGGCTGGGCATTATCGGATTCTTTGTTCCGCGCGTGTTCGGCGTGGGATACGACACGATTGGGGCGATCCTGAACGGGGAACTAGCGTGGAAAGTCTTGCTGGTGGTTATGATCGCGAAGTTTGCGGCGCTGGTGATTTCGCTGGGATCGGGCACGTCGGGTGGGTTGCTGGCACCGACCTTCATGTGGAGCGCGGCCATGGGCGGACTGTTCGCGATGATCGGAAATCATATCTTTCCGAATGCCCATCTCTCGCCGGGGGCTTTCGCGCTGGTCGCCATGGGAGCAGTGTTCGGGGCGGCTTCGCGGGCCACATTCTCCTTCATTATTTTTGCATTCGAGATTACGCGGGACTACAACTCGGTGCTGCCGCTGATGCTGGTAGCGGTGATTGCCGACGGGATCGCGATGCTGTTCATGCCGCGGAGTTCGATCATGACTGAGAAACTGGCGCGGCGCGGGCTGAGGGTGCATCAGGATCGGTTGGAACTAAAGTGGGAGAACTCGCTGAGCGAATTGCGCGGCACGATCCCGCGGTAGCACGTTCCGAAGCTCTGCTGATTCAAGATGACGGCAAGCTGGTGGGAATCGTCACGCGAGGTGACATTCTGCGCGCTCTCGATAAAGACTCCACCGGAATGATTGCGGTCGAGGAGGCGGGCAGCACGAACCTGGTGGTGACTTATCCGGACGAACTTGTATCGGATGCGGCGGCAAAAATGCTGCATCGAGAGGTGGGGCGCTTGCCGGTGGTAGAACGGGGCGATGAGCGGAAGGTACTGGGATATCTGGGACGGTCGGCGATCATGGCGGCACGGACGCGGCGCCTGCGGGACGAACACTTCAGGGAGCCGGGCTGGTGGGGAGCTGCGCGGTCTCGCACCGCGAAGTGAAGAAATTATGAAGGTTCCGAATCCAGCAAAGAAAAGACAATAACCACAAAAGACACGAAGGATCATGAAGGAAACACCACTGACGCACGAGATTACGGCAGCGAGCGCAGGATGAAGTAAAGATGGCATCGGAAGCATATACCAAATACCGGTTTTATCTGGAGCAGCGGCCTACGATGCTGGCGGTGTTCTCGGTGCTGGCGGTTGTACTCTTTCTTGGCGTGACGGTCTTGTCGCGCGCCCATCAAGCGCAGAGACAGGCGATCGGGGAACGCTGGTTCAACCGTGGTATCGCCGATCTGAACGGGAAGCGCTTTGATGCGGCGGTTACCGATATCCGGGCGGCCCTGCTTTACTCACCGGATGAATATTCCTATCAGCTCAACCTGGCCGAGGCTTTGATCGGAGAAGGCCACACGGGGCAAGCCTCCGCCTACTTGATCAATCTTTGGGAGCGCGAGCCGGAGAATGGAATCGTCAATCTCGAACTGGCGCGAATCGCAGCGCAACGGGGAGAGACCGACAATGCTATTCGTTATTACCATAACGCGGTATATGCGGCGTGGCCGAGCGATCAGGAAGGAATGCGCCGTAATGCACGTTTGGAGTTGATCGAACTCCTCCTGCGAAATGACCTCAAGGCGCAGGCGCAGAGTGAACTGATTGCGCTGGCGGAAAATGCAGGGCCTGATCCGGTGCAGCAAGAACGCATCGGCGATCTTTTTCTACGAGCGGAAGACTACGAACATGCCCTGGGGGCCTACAACGCCGCACTGAAGTCTAACCGGCACCAGGCCGCAGCATTGGCGGGTGCAGGACACGCGGCGTTCGAACTCGGACGGTACCAGTTGGCCCAGCACTACCTGCAGTCTGCAATCAGCGCCAATCCGAACGATCCAGAAAGTGCGGAGCGGCTGAAGACAGCGCAATTGGTTTTACATCTGGATCCGTTCCGACGGCAGATTCCTACAGCGGAGCGCAACCGGATTGTGATGGAGGCATTTGCCGCCGCGGGGAGGAGATTAAGAAGCTGCGCGGTGCCGGACGTCAAGGCTGCCGCACCCGCAAGCTTGCCCTCTCTTAGCGACGAATGGGCTCGGTTAGAACCGCAGATTACGGCAGTGGGATTGCGGCGCAATCCAGACCTGGCAGACACGGCGATGGATCTGGTGTTTCGCATCGAACGTGAGACCAGCACGGTGTGCGGGACGCCGACGGGAGCGGACCTGGCCTTGCTGCTCATTTCGAGAATGCACGAGGGAAGCTAATGGAGCCGCAGTCGAAAGCGGAGGACATGCTGACGGAAAACGGAAATGGGCATTCCGCCTCCGCATGGATCCAGGAGCATTCGCCCCGGGCGGTGTGGCGCTACGTGTTCCGGGAAGATCGTTTGTTTCTGATTCTTTCGGTATTCATCGGAGTGTTTTCGGGGCTGGCGGTCGTATGTTTCCGGTTTGCGATTGACTGGGCGCGGCTTTACCTGCTCGGGACTGGCGCCGTGTTGACTCCGGTGCGAATGCTGCTGGCTCCCACTCTGGCCGGTCTTGTGATTGCCGCTCTCGTGATCCACTTCTTTCCGAAGGCGCGCGGCAGCGGCGTCAATCAGACCAAAGCGGCGCTTTACATTTTTAATGGCAACATTCCGATCCGGACGGCAATCGGGAAATTCATTACATCCGCGCTCGCGATTGGCTCCGGGCATTCCTTGGGGCCGGAGGACCCCTCGTTGCAGATAGGGGCATGCATTGCCTCTGCGGTGGGGAGGAAGATGAGGTTGCAGCGGGACCGGATGCGACTGATCGCGCCGGTTGGCGCGGCGGCTGGATTGGCGGCGGCTTTCAACGCGCCGATTTCGGCCGTGCTGTTCGTTATCGAAGAAGTCATTGGACGGTGGACGGCAGGGATTTTGGGATCGGTGGTTCTTTCGGCGGTGTCGAGCGTGGTGGTGATGCGCTGGTTCCTGGGCTCGGAATCGCTGTTTCGCATTCCGCCGGTGGAGTTGAAGCGGCCTACAGAGTTGATTGCCTATGCGGTTCTGGGCGTGGTGGGCGGACTAGCCTCGGTTGTATTTGCCAGCGGAATTGCCTGGCTGCGTCCAGTGTGCAAGGCGCTTCCCCGCTGGTCGCAGTATTTTCAGCCCGCCGTAGCAGGACTGCTGATCGGAATCATCGCGGTGCTGGGCGCGCCGCAAGTGATGGGGGCAGGCTACGAGTACATCGATCAGGCAATGCACGGGCAGTTCACCTGGGAATTCCTGGCGATCCTGGCGGGACTAAAGATCGTGGCGACCTTGCTGTCGTTTGTCAGCGGGACTCCGGGTGGGATGTTCGCGCCGACCTTGTTCATTGGGGCGATGCTGGGAACTGCGGTGGGTGGCGCGGAGCATGTGCTCTTGCCACATCTGACTGGGTCGCCGGGAACGTATGCTCTGGTGGGCATGGGCGTTCTGTTCGCGGGCTTCCTGCGAGCGCCGATGACATCGGTATTCATGGTGCTCGAAGTGAGTGGGAACTACTCCATCATTGTGCCGGTGATCCTGGCTAACACCGTTGCTTACCTTATTTCGCGTGGATTGCAGCCCACCGCGATCTTCGACTTGTTGACCCGGCAGGATGGCCTGGAATTGCCATCGATGGAAGAGCAGCGGGAAGAGGACATTCTGCGGGTGGAAGATGCTATGCAACCGGCGGAAGGGCCAGTGCTGGATGCGAAGAATACGCTCGATCAAGCGCTTCAGCAGTTGGATCATTCCGAGATCGAGCGGGTGTTGGTACGACTGACTCCGAGCGGATGGGGTAGCGTCAGCAAGCAGGAGTTGCTGACGATGGCGCGCGAAGGAAAAGGGGCAACTACGCTGGGGGCGTTGCTGCCGATCGCACCGGTGCCGTGTTTGCATCCCGACCATCCGCTGGAAACCGCCTTGCGGTATGTGGACCGATGGCCTCTGGTTCCCGTAGTGAGCCGCGCGGATTTCCGGCATTTGGAGGGCGTGGTTACGCAGCGGCATGTGCTGGAGCGATACCGGGAGTTTGGTGAGGGATAGATTCGCGTAAGCGCGGACGGATCGTCCGCGGTTGTGTTAAGCGCCGATGCTCGGCGAAACGGTTAAAACAGGCTCAATAATAGGCCGAGGAGCCGTGCCCCAGTCGGCTTCTGGTACGCTCGCTTTGCTCGCGGGGCGGACGACGGCGTCCGCCCCTACACAAACAGCTCGGAAGCTAATTTGTTACTTCGGTGCCACTTCTACTCTTGAAAACCGCCGTCTTAATTCAGTAAGCTTCTTCCATCCCACGAAGGCATTTTCACGGCAGGACTGTATACATAGCGCCTAGGGCAGAAGAGGCACCTATCTTGATTAGACAGGACGATCGGATGCGGACCACGCCTGTCGCTGCCAAGGCAAGGACTGCCGACTGTTGTTGATGCCTTCCGTTCGTGATTCTTCTGTGAAGAAAATTTGATTACCGTTTGCGCAATGGGGGAAAAGACCATGCTGGGTTCTTGGAAGAAGTTCATAGCTATTGGTGTTGCTACGTTGGCGCTGGCTGCGGCGGCCTTGGGGCAAGGCGGAGCGACGGGTGCGATCACCGGGACAGTGCAGGATCCGAGCGGAGCATTTGTGGCCAACGCCACGGTCCGCATCACGAATCAGGACACGGCTGTAATCGAACGTTCGGTCACGACCGGGCCGGATGGAGCGTTCACGGCTCCGCTGATGCCAGTCGGGACTTATAGCGTGAGCATCCATGCCGAAGGTTTTGCCGAGGCGAAGATTGCCAACGTAGCGGTGCGAGTCACCGAGACGACGCGGATGACAGCGAAGCTAACGACCAAGTCGGTACAGCAGAAGATTGAAGTGCAGGCAGAGGTGCAGACTGTCGATACTAGCGATGCGACGACGGGGCAGGCGATTGAGGGCACGACGATCCGGGCGTTGCCGCTGGCGACGCAGAATTTCCAGCAGTTGCTGACGCTGTCGACGGGAGCGCAGAGTGAATTGAATGCGGCGGCGCAACTGGGGCGGGGGCAGGTACGCATACAGGTGAACGGCCAGCGCGAAGACAACAACAACTATCTGATCGAAGGGGTCAGCGTCACCGATTACAACGTCGCGGAACTCACGAATACTCCGCTGCCGAACCCGGACGTTGTTCAGGAATTCAAGGTGCAGACGTCGCTTTATGACGCCAGCCAGGGGCGCAATGGCGGCGGGAACATCAATGCGATTCTGAAATCGGGCACGAACAGCATCCACGGCGATGTGTATGAGTTCTTCCGCAACACGGTGCTCGACGCCAACGAATATTTCCTGAAGCAAAGCGGTTCGCCGCGGCCGGTGATTCAGCAGAACATTTTTGGGGGAAGTCTGGGGGGGCCGGTGAGTCCGGGCGGCAAACTCGGGTTCTTTTTCGTCAATTATCAGGGAACCCGTCAGCGAAGCGGTGATTCTCCGGGAACATTGATCAGCACCTTTATTCCATACGTACCGCTGAGCGATCGCGGTACCGCGAATGCTGCGACTCTGGCCTCGGACTTCGGAGTGCCATCAGCCGATCCGGTTGCGGTTAACTTGCTCGCGTTTCAAAGCAATCAGTTTGGAGCTCCGGCGAACGGATATCTATTCCCGTTGCCGACGGTGCCAGCTGGGACGGCCCCGGGAACGTCTGTGCAATTCACGGTGAGCAAGCCGGGCAAGTTTACGGATGACCAACTGACTGCGAACTGGGATCATGAGTTCCACGATTCCAGAGACACTGTCGCGGCGCGGTTCTTCTACTCCAATTCCGAGCAGGACATTCCCTTCGGCGCAGGCGGACTGCAGGCTTCTCTGGGCGCGGCAGCCAGCACTTCGGATTTGAACTTCCCCTATCAACTGCCGATTCATGACCGGCTATTCATCATTTCTGAAACACACGTATTTTCGCCCAGGCTCGTGAACGACGTGCGGTTCGGGCTGGTTCACATTAACAATACGGCCAGCAATGTGAACCCGGTTACGGCGAGTGACGCCGGGATTACCAGGCCGACAAGCAATTTGACCCAGAGCATCTATAAATTTACTTTTCTCACCTCGGGTTTTCAGTTTGGCCCGACTCCGCAGGCGAATCAGGCGCAATCGCAGAACAACTACAATATCGTCGACAACCTGAGCTGGGTCCGGGGCGCGCACACGTTCACCGTCGGTGGTCAATACACGCGTGTGCGACTCGACAAACTCTTCCCACAGGTATTCAACGGGCAACTCTTCTTCACAAGTTCTGGTCCAGTTTCGGACTTCGGAAACTTCATTCAGGGGACACCCCCATTTGCGTTCGGCGGTGGCGGCGTTTACAACCACGCCTACAAGCAGAGCAACTCCGCCGTCTTCC
>QIAL01000419.1:10031-11771 GCA_003225535.1 Acidobacteriota bacterium
CCGTTCATCTATCCCAGTTGCGCCAGCAAGCTGGGGCTCTCGGGATTGACCGGGAGCGGGGCAGGATCCACGTTTAAAAATAGCGTCTCCACCGGATTTGGACCACGCGCCGGATTCTCCTGGGACGTTCTGGGGAATCACAAGACCACGCTTCGCGGCGGCTATGGCATCTACTATGTGCGCGAGGATGTGGGCGCGGTCGATCAGTTGAGTTTCCAGGCGCCGTTTATTCCGATTGTGGCCTTCGCGACCACGCCCGGATTCACGCTGGCCAACTATTTCACGGGAACGCCCGCGACGAATGCCAATGCCGTTCCTCAGGCGGGACAGCTATCCACCGCATGGGTGCCGTGCCTGGCGCAGTTCACGGGGTTCGTGGACGGGCTGGGGAATCCGACGAGTGATCCCAATCAATCTCCCACCTACAAATCCTGCAGCGGACCGGGGCTGGACTCCACGCAGAACCTGTTTGTGCTCGAAGTTCCGCGGCACTTCCGTGTGCCGAATACCCAGCAGTGGAACCTGACGCTACAGCGGGAATTCGGTAGAAGCTGGGTGCTGGAAGTCGGATATGTCGGAACGCGCGGCATCCATCTGCGCGAAACTCGCGATGCTATCCAGTCGGTGGATGCGACCAAGCATCCCATTACGGTCACGGACGTCACGACCAACCAGAGCTACACGATTACACAGAATAGCGCGGCGAACGCGATCGCCCGGACGCCGGCTCCTGGGTTGAACGGGTATAGCGGTTATCAACTCTTTGCCAACGATGCCTACTCCGTCTATCACGCGCTGCAAACCACACTTTCGCGCCGGTGGGGACAGAGTTACTTCCAGGCGGCGTACACCTTCTCGAAGAACATTGACGCAACATCGACGGGAAACACTGCGTTCAACACCGCCTACAACGATCAGAGCAACATCAACGCCTCGCGCGGCATTTCGGATTTCAACCGGCCGCACCGCCTTTCGGTGAGTTATGCATACGATCTGCCGTTCTACGCGCATAGCACGGGACTCAAGCACGCGGCGCTCGGCGGATGGCAGGTCAGCGGCGTTTCGATCTTCCAAACGGGGTTACCGTTCTCGATCTTCGATTCGGCGGCAGGAACTGCGTTCCTTGGAGCGGGGAGCACGCCGCTGCTCGGCGCAAGTCTTGCTCAGGGTGCGACCGTGTCGAGCGGGCTTGCCGGTGGCAGCCTTAAGGATCGCCTTGTCAACGGATATCTCAATGCGTCAGCGTTTACGCCGGCTCCGGTTTTTGATCCCACCAACTGCGCAATCGATCCCACCAACTTCTGCGTAACCGGATTTGGAGATCTCGGCCGCAATGTCTATCACGGACCATTCCAGCAGAACTGGGATGTGTCGTTCCTCAAGCATTTCAAGATTGGGGAGCGGAACGATGTTCGCTTCGCGGCGGACTTCTTCAACCTGTGGAACCACACGAACTTCGCGGATCCAACGGTGACCGACGTTGAAACCGCTGGGTCGGCAACCAGCCCGTTTGGCAAAATCATCCAGACGAATGGCAACCCTCGGCTGATTCAGTTTTCGCTGCGCTGGGCGTTTTAGACAATTGGAAGTTCCAAGCCGGGAGGCGATAGCCTTCCGGCTTTTTTGTTTCTGCAAAACTCCAAAGGGTTGAACATTCAATTTGTGAGGGTGGGCCCCCATAAGCGCTTCTATGAGAAGGTCGTAAGAGTCAAGGCCGACGTGGCGGCCCTCCTTAATAAT
>QIAL01000991.1 GCA_003225535.1 Acidobacteriota bacterium
TCAGGGTAATCAGACAAGTTGTCCTCTGCATGGGCGGAAGAGCTGCCACGATGCAGGGCTGCGCAATCTTCGGCCATTGGCGCGCCGCTCGCGGGGCCCTTCCCTAAAAATCGTATCCGGGGCCGCGTGGCGTCCCGCACTCTTTCCACAGTTTCTCCCAATTCCAAATCCCGCTCGTCGCCTTGCTCGGCAAGGGGAATCCGAGCTGATGCGCCAGCATACACACCTGCCCGCGATGGTGGGATTCGTGAGAGAGCATATAGCACAGCATTTCCACGCCGACGGGCCAAGCCCGCGCCCAGCCGTCCCGGTGAAATTTATCGATGCGGCTTTCCGCACCGCCGAGAGCTTCAGCAAGCATCTCCGAGCAGCGATCTGCGCTCTCCGTTAAGCCCGCACGGGCTTGCCTGGGCGTGCAGTGTGCGCGCTCGAGCTGTCGGGGAACCTTCAGGTGCGGGGCTGTCAGCCGGACCCACTTGCAGCGGGCATTGTGCATGTGCGTGAAAATCGCGGCAATGGTGCGAGCCTTCCCGGGCGGTTTGGCTTTCCAGGCGGTTGGATCAAGGTGTTCGATAAGAATCTGATTCATGCGCTCGCTAGCGGCGAACATCTGGACTGCGGCCCGGCCGAGTTGGTTGGGAACCCTGGGTTGACGCGTGCTCATGGCTTCTCTACTTCTCACCATGATACTTCGTGGTCTGAGCGAAAGTGGAAATACAACAGGTTCGTGGTCTTGCACGGGAACACTGGGGTCCTTCGACTCCGTTCGGCTGGCGCCTCACTCCGCTCAGGATGACAGATCAATGTTGGTGGAAAGGTTAGTTGGTGGAGCTTTGTAGTTGGGGAGGTTTGTAGTTGGTGGAGGCTTGTAGTTGGTGGAGGTTTGTCGTTGGGGGAGGCTTGTAGTTGGTGGAGGTTTGTCGTTAGGTGGAAGGTTAATCGTCGGCGCTGGCGGTGGGTTGTGGTTGGGCGGTGTCGGACGGGAGTGCGGGGATTTCCTGGTCTTTGTACTGCAACTGGTAGAGCTTGTAATAGACGCCGCGTTGGGCGAGCAGTTGCTGGTGGGTGCCCATTTCGCGGACGCGGCCTTTGTGCATGACGATGATCTTGTCGGCGCGCTGAACTGGCCGAGACCAATCATCGCAAGCGTCGCCGCCGGGCCGCGCGCCTGCGCGCAGGTCGGTCGCCGGTGGAAGGTTCGTTTCGCGGCACGCTGCAGCGGCTGCGTAGCGCCGGAGTTCCACTGCAGCGTGTATTGGAAGCGCTACGCAGGGTTCATGTGACGCCCGTATTTACGGCGCATCCTACCGAGATCACGCGGCATACCATCCGGCTGAAAAGGCGGCACATTGCGCGGCTGCTCGAGCGTCTGGACCAGGTTCCGCTCTCCCAGGCTGACGCGCTTGAGGCGGAAGCGCAAATCCTGGCCGAAATTACCGCCCTTTGGCAAACCGACGAAGTCCGGCTCAAGAAGCCCACCGTCCGCGACGAAATCCACATGGGCCTCGATTATTTCCCGATGGTGTTGTTTGAAACCGTGCCACGGCTCTATGCCGAACTGGAAGAGTCGATCGGACAGGTGTATGGAACCAGTCCGGGCGAGGCGCACCTTCCTGAGCTCTTGCGTTTCGGTTCGTGGATTGGGGGCGACCGCGACGGGAATCCGTTCGTGACCGCAAGCTGCACGCGTGACGCGCTGCGAATGGCGCGGCACCTCGTCATTGACCATTACATTGCAGAGATTACGCGGCTGGTGAGCCAGCTCAGCATGTCGCTACGGCGCATTGCAGCCTCGGAGGCACTGGCGCAGCGAGTGCGCGCGTACGAAAACAGCATGGGCGAGGAGCACTCGCGCTGGAAGCGCATTACCGAGGCCGAACTCTACCGGCATTTTCTCGACTTCATCGCGGCGCGCTTGCGCTATAGCCGGGATTCTTCTGCGCACCAACACGCTTACCCCTCGGCGCAGGAATTCGAGAATGATCTGCTGTTAATGCGCGAGAGCTTGTGCGCGAATCGCGGCGAACGCCTGGCGAGTCTGCTGATCGATCCACTTCTCCGGAAAGTGCGCACCTTCGGTTTTCATCTGCACGTGCTCGATATTCGTCAACATGCGAAGGTGCTGGCGCAAGGCGTGTCGGATATGCCCTCCGCGGTTGTCACGCGCGCGGACGAGGCAAGGAGAATTTTACCCGCGGCGTCTTCTGAGCTGCTGGATACGCTGGGCACCATCGCAGACCTGAAGAAGACTCAAGAGTCTGCGGCCATCCAGCATTTCATCGTGAGCGACACCCAATCGGAAGACGACATCCTGAACGTGGTCCGACTCGCGGCCGTCGCCGGGATCCAAATCAAGAAAACCGAGTGCGGTGATGAAGCGGCTGTGGAACGCAAGCGAGTACGCGCCGTTGCTCGATTCTTTCGGGCGCTCGCAGGAAGTCATGCTGGGCTACTCCGATTCGAACAAAGATGGCGGCATGCTCACCAGCACTTTGGAACTGCATAAGGCACAGCGCGATCTGCACCAGGCCGCGCGCGATGCGGCGGTGACCTTACGGCTTTTTCATGGACGCGGCGGCACGGTGGGTCGAGGCGGCGGGCCTACGCACGCAGCCATCCTTGCGCAGCCGGCTGGAGATTTTTCGGGAGAGATTCGGGTTACCGAACAGGGCGAAGTGCTTACCTGGAAATATTCCGATCCCGTGCTGGCAGAGTGGAATCTGGAAATCATGATCGCGGCGTGTCTTGAGGCCCTGGTGAATCCCAATCGCGTGCCGGGTGAAACAGCACAACGCTGGGAGGAGGCGATGGAGACCATGTCTCAGGATGCATACGGGTTTTATCGTGAACACATCGCGCAAAATCCTGAAGTCCTGGAATATTTC
>QIAL01000420.1 GCA_003225535.1 Acidobacteriota bacterium
GATCGGGGTTGTTGGCCCACAACGCCTCGCCATGCACTCGTTGTTGCTCTTCCGGCGATAGCGTGGAATAAACCCTCTCGATCGCGATTCCGTACTTCTCTTCGATCCGGTCCATCAGATTGTAGGTTTCAGCGAAGAGGAACTCCGTATCGATGGTGAACAGGCGGAAGTCCTTGCTGATGCGTGACGCCATGTCGATCAACACCATTCCTTCCGCGCCGAATGCCGACGAGACGGCCACGTTCTTGCCGAACGTCTGGAATGCCCAACTTAGAACGTGCTGTGGAGACCAGGTTTCCGCAACGGCCTGCACTTGGGTAACCTGCAGTTGGCCGTCGATCGGGGTGGAGGGCTGAATGAGATCTTTCACGCGACTGGCTCCTCTTGAATGGACTCTGCACGGAAAACCGAAACCAATTCAGCAGGGATAGACACTTCGCTGCCGCTCGAAGCGAACTGGAACTGCTCGTCCACGGCATGTCTGACGACATTACCCACCACAAGCAGAGTCGGAGCAGGCAATGTTGGGGAGAGCTGGAGTTTTCCGACGCTTGTGCGGAAAGTCTGCTGGTCTGGCGTGGTCGCGCGGGAAACGATAGCGCAGGGCGTGTCGCTGGCCAGACCCGCGGCTTTCAATTTGGCTGACATGTCCGCGTAATTGTGGCCGGGCATGTAGATCACCAGAGTGGCGCCGCTTCCGGCCAGTTTGCTCCAGTCTGCCGCCTCGCTGTTCGAAGCCTGATGCGCTGTGAGGAATACAACGGCTGACGACTCGCGGCGATGCGTCAGCGGTATCTGCACCGATGCCGCGGCTCCCAGCGCTGACGTCACGCCCGGCACAATCTCGCAATCAATGTTCGCTTTGCGAAGAGCGTCGATCTCTTCGCCGGCGCGGCCGAAGATCATAGGGTCGCCGGACTTCAAACGGACGACATTCAAACCTGAGTCCGCGAGGGCAATCATCAAGAAGTTGATCTCTTGCTGCTGGATCTTCTTCGTTCCGCATCGTTTGCCGACATTGTGCAGCTGCGCCACTGGCGGAATCAGATTAAGGATCTCAGCAGAGACCAACTCGTCATACAAGACAGCGTCGGCTGTCTGCAGCAATCGCAGAGCTTTCACGGTCAGCAACTCTGGATCGCCGGGCCCTGCCCCAACTAAAGAAACTTTCCCCTTCATGCTTTTTCTCCGTGCGTGGTGAGTGCGTCCGCCAACTCGGCGTTCTCGGCCAGAGCGGCTTCGAATGCTTCCCTGCTCGCGAGCGAGTGCAGGAGGTCGAGTTTGCGCTCCTTGTCGAGATCACTGGCCAGGATCAGTTTCCTGGTCTCGCCCAGTTCGGCAACCCAGGCGGCGTAGCCCGGTCCAAACTGCTTTTCGAGCTGTTGCCTGATTTTCTGCGCCAGGGAGGGACTCTTCCCCGAGGTCGAAACGGCAATCTGCAAATCGCCGCGGCGAACAATTGACGGATAGAAGAAGTCGCAGAGATCCGGGACATCGACTACGTTGCAGAGGATGCCCAGTCTTTGCGCCTCGTGATAAATGCGTTCGTTCAGAGTGCGCGAACCTGTAGCGACGACGACCAGAAACGCTCCGTGCAGGTCGTCGTTGGTAAAGGCGCGCAGTTCGAGTTCGATCTTCCCCGAGCGTGCCCACTCGCGAACGGCAGGGCTGGCGTCGAAAGCAACAACGCGAATGCGCGCTCCGCTTTCGAGCAAGCCAGCGATCTTCGGTTCGCCGACCTTGCCGGCCCCAACGACCAAGCACTGCCGCCCTTCCAGTTTCATGAACATTGGAAATAAGCTAGTCACCGATACCTCCTGCCAAGTGAACCAAATTTTGGGGAGAGGGCAGATCGCGTACTACCGCGGGCACGTTCTCGCCCGCCAAAAACTCGCGCAGTTCAGAATCGCTGTGACGGGAAAAGAATCTGCGTAGATTCTCCCCGGGATTGCGGTCAGCCAGATATCGACCGAGCAGACGCTCCAGCGCATCGGGTACCTCGGTAGCGAGGCAGCGATATCCAACCGGGCGCGCGGTCGACTGATGAAGACCGAGGGCGCCGCCGACGCAGAAGTAGTAAGCATCGGCCAGGCCGTTAGCGACTTTGATCTTCTTGCCCTCGATGCCGACATCAGCAATCCAGTGCTGTCCGCAACTGTTAGGGCATCCTGTGACGTGCAGCTTCAGGTGCTGATCGAAGCCGGGGAGGCGCTCTTCCATCTCCTCGACCAGCCAGCGCGAGAAGGTCTTGGTTTCTGTAATCGCCAGCTTGCAGAATTCCGTTCCGCTGCAAGCGACTGCGCCGCGCGCAAACGCTGACCCGCTCACCTGGAATCCAATTGCATCGAGCTCTTTGGCCAACGCATCGGCATTGATCGTAGGGACATTGACGACCAACAAGTTCTGCATGGTGGTGGCTCGGAGTTCGCCGCTCGCATAGCGCTCGGCCACTTCAGCAGCCGACTGCATCTGGTCGGCTGTAATTCGTCCCCGCAGCACTACCGCTCCGACATAAGAAAGACCGGGCTGTTTCTGTGCGTGAATGCCGACGTGGTCGCGATAAACGTCGTCGGGAGGATGCTCTTCTGCCGCGGGATCGAGATGGAACGCGAGGCGCTGGTGCAACTCGTCGAGAAATTGCTCAGCGGTCCACCCATGACGTAGGAAGAGGAACTTCAGGCGAGCGCGCTCGCGATGCTCGCGGAGAACGTCGGAGTCGCGGAAAAGTTCGGCAATGCCCTTAATGACTGGCACGACCTGACCCTGCTGAACAAATGCGTCGAGGCGCGCACCAAGATAAGGTTCCGCCGAAAGTCCGCCGGCAACACGCAGGGAAAATCCAACTTCCTTCTTCCCGCCAACGGTGCGCGTGATCGCGGTCAGGCCAATATCGTTGATTTCAGGATAGGAGCACCAGGAGTGGCACCCGGCGATCGAGATCTTGAACTTCCGCGGCAGGTTGTAGAACTTCGAGTTTCCCGCGAGCAACTGCGATGTTTCTAGCACCAAAGGTGAAGCGTCGATAATCTCGTCAGCATCGACCCCAGCAACTGGGCAACCCGTCACATTACGGACGACATCTCCGCAGGCTCCCGTGGTGTTGAGTCCCACGCGCCATAGGCCATCAAGAACTTCTGGCAAGGACTCAATCGTAACCCAATGCAGTTGAATGTTTTGACGGACGGTAAGATCGGCGATTCCGTTGGCGTAGCGGCGGGTGAGGTCTGCAATGGCGCGCAACTGATGAGAGCTCATGATGCCGTTGGGAATCCGGATGCGCACCATGAAACGCTGCAACGCGCGCCCCACGCCTCCCTGGCCGCCTGTGACGCCAGCACCATCGCCCTGGGTGTAAACGCCCCACCAGCGGAAGTAGGTGCCGATCCACTCGGGCGGGATCGAATCGAATCCTTCACGCGCAAAACGACGGATCTCGTCCAATCCTTCCCAAGGATTCATGGCGCGCTTCAGTCGCTCTGCGCGCTGCGCCGCGGTTTCTTTCTTCGTTTTTGTCGTCGTATCGGTCATGTTTGGGGCAATAAAAAACCCACCGCCAGGATCGTCTGGCGGTGGGTTGATGAGTGCTTTTACTTTAAGAAGAAATTCTTAAGTCAGCAGCCTCCCCGCGCCAGAGCGCACGCATCCACAACAACAACAACAGATGCAGCAGCACACCGCGCGAAGATTGGAGATCACTGACATTCGAGGTTTGATTCTACGGGCCCGGCTGGCGCCCGTCAACATTACTGTTCAGGGGCTTAGACTCAAAATTTCGATAAAAGGAATCAGAATTTTTGCATTCAAACACAGACCAGCTCCCGACGCTGTAAAATCAACAACTTAGCTTCCTAACGAACGGCTAGTGGTAATCTTCCGTTGCTTTGGCAGCTGGTATCCACCTTCATTTGGCTAGAAAGGTAGCGTCCATATTATGAAGCGTTTCGCTGTTTTAGTCCTCTTTCCACTCCTTTATGCTGCTGCCGGGTTGTGCCAGAACAATGCTGCGGATCCTTATAAAGCGACCCTGGACCGACTCAACTCGCTCACTCACCAAACCGAATCTGAGTGGCGTTTTCATGATGACATTCCGCATCCAGAAGACCCGAGCCTGAACGACTCGGACTGGGGCAACTGGACGGTGAAGAATGTGTCAGGTCCGGGAGGTCAACACGCAAATGAGGAGCATTGGACCGGCACTCGCGTCTTCCGGCGCTCGATTCAGATTCCGGAAAAGATCAACGGCTACGCCACCCACGGGGCACGCGTTTGGCTGGATCTGCGTTTCGGCAGCCCGAGCAGCCTGATGATCACAGTCTTCTCCAACGGCGCCGTGCTCTATCGGGGCGATGATGACAACATTTTGCCTGTGCTGTTGACCGAGAGCGCGCAGCCGGGGCAGAGGTTTCTGGTAGCCGCGCGCGTGGTTGCGGGAGATACGGTGCAGTCGGAGTTCTTTCACAGCGAGCTCACGATCGATGCTCCGAAATCGCGCCCGGATCCTGCCCGGCTGCGCCTGGAGCTTTTGGCCTCTCGTCCGATTATCGCGGCCTATGAGGATGGGAAAGCAGAACGCGAGCGTCAACTGCAGGCGGCGGTTCAAGCGATTGATTTCTCCCCGCTCGAGAAAGGGGATCAAGCGGCGTTTGATGCGTCACTCAAATCGGCACATGCCAAACTGGAAGTTCTGAAACCGTGGCTGCAACAGTTCACGATTCGCGCGGTCGGCAACTCTCACATCGACATGGCATGGCTCTGGCCATGGACCGAGACGGTCGAGGTGGTTCGCAATACATTCAATAGTGTGCTCGATTTGATGCGGGAGTATCCCGACTTCAAGTTCACAATGTCTTCGGCGCGGACCTATGAATGGATGCAAGAGAAGTATCCGGATATCTACCATCAGATCGAGCAGCGGGTGAAAGAGGGTCGGTGGGAGATCATCGGCGGCATGTGGGTGGAGCCTGACCTGAATATGCCCGACGGTGAGTCGCTGGTTCGTCAGATCCTGGTTGGCAAACGCTATTTTCAGAAAAACTTTGGCGTGGATGTAAAGATCGGATGGAATCCGGATTCGTTCGGTTACAACTATCAGCTGCCGCAGATCTATAAGCGATCAGGCATGGACTATTTCGTGACCCAGAAGCTGATGTGGGCGCACGAGTTCACAACATTCCCTTACAAGTTCTTCTGGTGGCAGGCACCGGATGGAAGCCGGCTGTTGACCTATTTCCCCCATGATTATGCCGATCCCATTGATGCGGAACCACTGGGGAGTCAGGTGGCGCAATGGATGCCTTCGATCTACGGCCCGAAGATTACCGACAGGCCCGAGATGATGCACCTGTACGGCGTGGGCGATCACGGCGGCGGGCCGACTCGGGTGATGCTCGATCATGCCGAGCAGTTGCGAGCGCCCGATACAGTTTTCCCAAAGCTGGAGTTCAGTTTTGCCAGCGAGTTCTTCAGCGACATGGAAAAGAAGTTGCCCTCGATGCAGGTTCCGACCTGGGATGGGGAACTCTACTTTCAGTATCACCGCGGCGTGTTCACGACACAGGCAGAGACGAAGAGGAGAATCCGACGCTCCGAAGAGAATGTGTTAAATGCCGAGAAGTTCGCATCACTCGCTTTGCTCTACGGGCGACCCTACCCACAAGAAGTGATGACACAGACCTGGAAGAACCTGCTTTTCGATCACTTCCACGACATCATGCCGGGCTCGGGCATTGCGGTGAATTATCTGGATGCCAAGCGCAACCTGGAGAGTGTGGACCGGGCAGCAAATGACGTCACGTATGGATCGCTGCGGGCGATTGCGGCCCATG
>QIAL01000992.1 GCA_003225535.1 Acidobacteriota bacterium
TATCGTTACAGCCAGCCCGACGACCGGAATCGTCATCGAGGCGGACTATCCCATGGAGACAATCGGACAATCGTTCAGCTCGCTCACCTTCCTTCTACTCATTTCTGCTCTAGCGGTGTTCGTTGTATATCGCCTCTTTCGTCGCCTTCGAACTGCCGCAGCCACGCCCGGTCGGCTGGAAGTTGATATTCAGGAGCTTGGCGGATTCAGCTACCGTCAATTGATCCTGATCAGTTTGCTCAGCCTATTCGTGGAGATGTTAATGATCCGCTGGGTCTCTTCGGAGATCCGCATCTTTGCGTACTTCAAGAATTTCGTGCTGGTAGCGTGCTTTCTCGGATTCGGCCTTGGCTGCTATCTCAGCCGCCGGCGCGTGCGGCTTATGGCGATGATCACGCCGTTCCTGCTGCTTACACTCATTTTGAAAGCGCCGATTTCTCCGTTGCGACGCGCCATCGCAGCACTCCCTGCTTTGCTCGGAGCGACGGTCGAAGTCCATGTATGGGGAGTGCCTGCCATCCCCACCAGTTGGGCGACAATGCTTCTGGCGCTGGGTTTCGTGGTGCCCTTGTTCGCCATGATTGCGACGGCGTTCATTCCCTTCGGACAACTGGTCGGCTGGTATCTCGAAAACTCTCCCAACGGCGTCGCAGCTTACAGCATAAATGTCCTCGCGAGCCTCGCCGGAATTGCCGGATTCACGCTGCTCTGCTTCCTGAACGAGCCACCTTGGCTATGGTTCGGGGTGGTCGGTGTTTTGTGCATTGTGACCTTCTGGCGCAGCGCGCGCGCCAGAGGTGCACTCTCTGCGGTCTTCCTCACTTGCGCCTGTCTCCTGGCGATTCCCGAAGACTTGACCACAAGAACGTACTGGTCGCCCTACCAGAAGCTCTCGCTCCAGCCGCTCTATGGCAAGGGAGAGGTCGTGGCGTATATGCTCAATACAAACGGCTCGTGGTATCAGCAGATCCTCAACCTCTCGCCTGAGTTCAGCAACTCCCATTCACAGTTTTTTCGCGCGCATCCCCTCGACCGAAATGCCTACAACATGCCCTACCGCTTCTATCCTGCTCCAGCTTCAGTGCTGGTACTGGGATCAGGAATGGGCAATGATGTCGCCGCCGCCCTTCGCAACGGTGCGGGACGCGTTGAGGCAATTGAAGAACACCCCTACCAGTCGCCTCGCGTCCACGTTACCCTTGACGACGCTCGCAGCTACATCGAAAACAGCCACGATCAGTTTGATCTCATCGTGTTTTCTCTGCTCGATTCGCACACCACCTCGTCGCATTTCACCAACATCCGCATCGACAATTATGTCTACACGCTCGAGGCACTACAGCGCGCCAAACGGCTACTGAAGCCTGACGGCTTGTTCATTGTGAAGTTTCAGGTCGAAACCCCCTGGATTGCCGGCCGGCTCTTCAAGCTTCTGCGCGATACATTCGGTCAAGATCCAATCCAGTTTCAGACCGACATCGGGGGCTACGACAGTTCCGGCAGATTTTTCGTCTCCGGATCCTCGGATCGCCTCGCCAAAGCCACCGCCGATCCTGCGCTCGCCGCCTATCTCGCATCCCACAGCAATATGCCCATGGAATCAGCTCGTGTCACCACGGATGATTGGCCCTACTTCTATCAGCACGAGCCCGGGCTCCCCATCATCGTAATTCTGGTGTCGATCGCCGTGCTGGTGGTCTTCGGATTGTTCCTCCGCCAAACCAGCGGGGAAGGCACCCGCCTCGATTTTCACTTCATGTTGTTGGGCGCGGGGTTCATGCTGCTCGAAGCCCAGATCGTCAGCAAGATGGCGCTTCTCTTTGGAACAACGTGGGTGGTGAATGCCGTTGTCGTCTCGGGATTACTCTGCCTGATTGTTGGAGCCAATCTGGTGTATGGCGCATTCCCGCGAATCCCGCTCACGGCGGCCTATGCAGGGCTTTTCCTGGCTCTCGCGGTGATGTACATCGTTCCCATGCAGAAGCTGTTCTTCGAATCGTGGTCTCTACGCGCGGTAGTGGCCACATTAGCTCTGTGCACCCCAGTGTTCTTCGCGGGGATCATCTTTGTCTCAAGCTTCGCGCGCGCAGGCTTCCGTGGCAGCGCGTTGGGTTCGAACCTCTTCGGTTCCCTGATCGGTGGCCTTCTGGAGTCGGCATCGCTCTGGTTCGGCTTAAAGTCGCTCGCGATCCTCGCCGCGATCCTCTACCTGGGCTCCGCAATCTACCTGAGGCGCGAAACTGCTGCACAGAATAATACGTCAGTCGAACAAGAAGCAGTTCCAACTCCGTAGCGCCGGCAGCCTGCCGGCTGTCGGGGTGGCATCTCGCCGCCCCACCCGTCCAAGTCCACGGTGCATGATTCCCCCAAGTGCTATCCTGAGCTCAGCGCGCCATGAAGGTTCTCTACGAAAGCCTCCCCGAGGTCGAAATCG
>QIAL01000219.1 GCA_003225535.1 Acidobacteriota bacterium
TTGACACTACGAACATCTTCGTAGTATTGTCCCGTGCATGACGCGTTCGCCGCTGAAACCAACAGCATCGGAGCTTGAGATCCTTCGCGTTTTATGGGGGCGTGGCCCCTCTACTGTGCGTGAAGTGCATGAGGCGCTCAGCGAAAAGGGATATACCACGGTCCTAAAACTTCTCCAGATCATGACGACAAAAGGCACGGTGCGGCGAAACGAAACGCAGAGGGCGCACGTCTATGAAGCATGCCTGCCCGCCGAGCAGACGAAGCGACAACTTGCGGGGGACATGTTGCAGCGCGTATTCGAGGGCTCTGCCAGTCAACTTATGATGCACACGCTGGCTGGAAACAAGGCCTCGCGCGACGAGATCGAAGAAATTCGCCGACTGCTCGATGAGTATGAAAGGAACCGCCGATGACCACTCTGACGAACTGGATCAGTCCCGGGACCATGCAATCGCTGGGATGGGCGTTGTTACATTTTCTGTGGCAGGGGACAGCGTTGGCGGCGCTCGCGGCGGCTGCGATGGTTGTATTCCGCAAGCCCGCGGCGCGATATGTGATCGGGATCGTCGCGCTTGGGCTGATGCTCGCGGCTCCGGTCGCGACATTCGTCTCTTTCTCGCAGGTGCATGTGAATTCCACGGAGTTCGTAAAGTCGTCGCCGCTCGCCGCGGCCGCTTGGCCAATTGCGAGGGGCAACACCGCGGCGAGCGGAACGACCCCGCGTGTACAAATTCGATCTTTCGATGCGCTTCCGTGGCTGGTTGAGATCTGGCTGCTCGGAGTGGCTCTGTTCAGTCTCCGTTCCGCAGGAGGGTTCCTACTGCTGGAGCGGGAGCGGCGCAGACAGTCGGCGGTTGTTCAAGATTGGGTCCTCGAGATTTGTTACGCGCTACAGGACCAACTCGGCATCCGTCGCCTTGTTCAGTATTGTGAGAGCACGTTCCTGCAGGCTCCGGCGGTGATTGGATGGTTTCGTCCCATCGTGTTCCTGCCGGCAACTGCGTTAACGGGACTCTCGGAGGAACAGTTGCGTGTGGTGATTGCGCACGAACTGGCGCACATCCGGCGGTTCGATGCGTTCGTGAACGTGTTCCAGGTTTGTGTCGAGACGCTGCTTTTTTACCATCCGGCGGTGTGGTGGCTGAATCGCCGCATTCGCGCTGAACGCGAGCACTGCTGCGACGAGACCGCAGTTGCGCTCTGCGGTAATGCAGTTGAGTACGCGCGCGCATTGACGCTCATGGAGGAATGGCGCAGCGCTCCAGTGTTTGCCATGGCGGCGAATCGCGGACCGCTCTCGGAACGGGTGCGGCATTTGTTGGGGATGAACGCGTCCGGAGACGGAGTGCGCAAAGTCGGGTTGGCGGGAAGCGTTCTGTTTCTGGTAACGGCGGCGTTCGCAGGCAACGCACTTTTCGGCATCGCATATTCGAAACCCACCGCATACACAGGTACGGGTCCAATTCAAGTTCAGGGACTCCTGGCGAGTGCGACGACCCAACCTCAGCCTGTTCGCCAAGCTGCGCCGGCGCCTGCGGCGAAACCGTCTGCGGCGCAGAATCCTCAACCTGCGGAACGCCCACAACCTGCGGAACATGCGGTGAGTGCTCAGTCGTACATCGACGGGATGAAGTCAGCGGGTCTCAATGATCTGAGCGCAGACAATCTGATCGCGCTGAAGGTACAAGGCGTCACTCCTGAGTATGTTCGCGCCATCCACGATCTGGGTTTCCAGCCTGACGCAGATGCATTAGTCGGACTCAAGGTGCAGGGCGTGACTCCGGAATACATCAAGGAATTGCGCTCTCTTGGATTCAAGCCCGATGTGGACGAAATCATTGGTATGAAGGTGCAAGGTGTCACTGCGGATTACGTGCAGGGGCTGAAGGCAGTCGGGATTCAGGCGAATGGGGATGAGATTGTCGGGCTCAAGGTGCAGGGAGTGACTCCGGAGTACGTCCGCGAATTACGAGACGCGGGCTTGAAGGTGGATGCTGACGATGTCGTCGGTCTCAAAGTGCAAGGCGTCACAGCAGCATATGTGAAGGGATTGCGCGACCAAGGCCTGAATCCGAGTACCGATGATGTGATCGGGATGCGCGTGCAGGGCGTGACTCCGGAATATATTCGTGACATTCGCGCACTGGGGTTGAATCCGAGTGCGGATGAAATCGTCGGACTGAAGGTGCAGGGAGTTACACCGGAATACGTCAAGGCGCTGCAGTCGGCTGGGTTCAAGCCTGATGTCGACGAAGTCATGGGCGCGAAGGTGCAGGGAATTACTCCGGAGTTCGTTGATGCGGCGCGTAAGCATGGATTCCAAAACCTGACCATCGACAAGCTCATTCAGCTTAAACACCTGGGGATTCTGGACAGCAAAGGGGACATCTAGTTTTCGTTTTCTGGCGCTTGGCTTCGCCTTCGCTTGGACAGCCGAGGCGGCTGTCTCTACGTGTGTGATGAGCGGCTGTCTTTACGTTGTGTGATGAAAGGAGAGTCTTATGAGAATGCGTCGAACGCTGGTTTACTTAGTTTTTGCTTCTTGCGTGCTTCTGATTGTGGTGAAGAACCGGGCAGCGGAAGTGCGCAATGAAGTTCGCAGCGGCAGCTGGGCGATCAGCAAGTCGGACGAGCCTGGCAAGGTCGAGTTCGCGTTGATGGAACATCGCCGCGACGGAAGCTCGAACCATCAGTCCTCGTGGCCTGCGAGCGTGTTTCAGGGCGTCGACTTTTCTAAGCCTGGACGACAGGACGTGCGTTTCACGATCGCGCGCGACGCGGGCAAGATCGACTGCGAAGGCTACTTGAACGATGGCGAAGGTGCGGGAATCTTTCACTTTCAGCCGGATGCGAATTAGTCAGTCTGGCATTCGCTCGCGAGATGAAGAGTGAAAATCTCAGCGATCTCGACGCCGAGAAACTGATCGCGTTTCGCATCTTTGGCGTGGACAAGGCGTTCATCGACGCGCTTCGCGCCGAGGGACTGAAGATCTCGGATGCGAATAAGCTAGTGGCATTTCGAATTCATGGTGTCAGCGCGCAGATGGTACGCAGCTTGCATCAGGCTGGGTATTCTCCGGACGAAGACACTCTCGTGGCGATGCGCATTCATGGCGCGACGCCGGAATGGATGCAGGAACTCAAGAAGCAGGGCTACGATCATCTGGAGTTGCAGAAGCTAATTGCATTCCGCATTCATGGGGTTTCGCCGGAGTTTATCCAGAAGCTGCAGGGGCTTGGATACTCGCATCCGGATCCGGACGAATTGATTAAGATGCGCATCCACAACGTTACTCCGGAATATATTGCCGACATGCGGTCGAGGGGGATGAAGGACCTGAGCATCGACAAGCTGGTGAGCATGAGGATTCACGGGATCGACTAGGACCAGAGAAGTCAGATTTTAGATTTCAGATTGATGATTTCAGATTGAAAACCGCCTGCTGGGGAGTTGATTTTCTGGCTGTGCAAATCACTCGAAAAAATAGTTTGTAATTGATGTCGCAGGAGCGAGATTTGGGTAGTTCCAATTTGGGAAACCCCTTCGTGTCTGGGGGCCCCCTCCCCTCCACCCTCTCAAAAGCCGCGCCTGGCGCGGGGTTTGCAAAAATGGGCTGCAAAATATTGAGCGCCTAGGGGTTAGAGGTCAAAATCTTGATTTCAAAGAGCTTGCGGGCTTTTTTGCAAGCGGCTTACCTACCGCTTTCGCCTTGATAATGATCTGCTTTTCGAGATTCTGGCGCAAGGTCAGATGTCACATTGGGCCTGTGGATTTCTTTTGAGCCTCAGCAAATCCCGGCAGCCATCAGGAAGTCAAAATCCCCACCCTGTCGTAAACACCGCGACAAGGGTGGGGCACCCTTTCTTCAGACGCTACGACCGTCGCCGATCGTTGTGAGGTTCGGTAGCGGTTGGGTATAGTGGCTGGCTTGGCGTTTTATGCTTCCCATCGTTGTATAGAGAACAAACATCATGTCCCCTTCTGAGAAGCCTACGCGGCGGGAGTTTCTGGTTACCTCTTCTTCGGTTGCGTTGGGGGCTGCGATTCCATTGGTTGGTACGCCAACCGCGGACGAGATCGCTGGCGATAGCCAGGGGAAGACTGACGGATATTCGTTCGAAGACCTTGTTCGGCCGGGAGTGCAACGCACTTTTACGCGCGAGACCGCCACTCAGGTGGCGATGCCGGTGGGTGGGATCGGGGCGGGATGTGTTTGCTTCAACGGATACGGGGGGCTGCAGGATTTTTCGATCTGGAATCATCCGACGACCACCGCTTTGCCGGAGGGCTTTGCCGCGTCCAAAGCTGGGTTTGCGATTCTGCACGTCAAGAAGCCTTCGGCGGTTACAAAGTTGATCGAAGGGCCTTTCCCGGTGCTGAAGATTTTCGATCAGGGTTTGCAGGGGGAAGGATACCGGCGCGGGGGCTTTGAAGGATTTCCGCGCTTTCAGAAGTGCGAATTCAAAGGTGAGTTTCCATTCGGGGAAGCGCAGATCAGCGACGCGTCGGTTCCCGTGCAGGTTACGGTTACCTCGTGGAATCCATTCATTCCGCTGGACGACAAGAATTCGGGGATTCCATGCGCGATTCTGGAATACACCTTTCACAATGCTTCAAAGCAAGCGGTCGAGTTTGAGTTTTCGTATCACCTGTCGCATTTGGCTTCCGGGTGCGGCAACGACGATGTGAAAAGCCGGAACACGGCGCTGCCGGGACGCGGCGTATTTTTCCACAACATGGAGGAGTCGAATTCGGAGGCGTACGGCAGCGCCTGCCTAATGGCGATCGGAGAGAGCCCGAAGGTCAAGGGGATGTGGCTGCGCAGTCCGGGGTGGGAATTTGATTCGCTGTCGGCACTGTGGCGGGAAGTCTCGACCGCAAGTTTTACGGAGAATGCGGGCTCCAACCAGACCGAAACCGCTGGACGGAATGGCGGGTCGATTCTTTTTGAGGGGTCGCTGACACCGGGAGCGGCCCGAACGTATCCCATCGTGATTGCGTGGCACTTCCCGAATTGTTATTTGCAGGTCGGCGGCGTTCATTCAGCGGGCGCTTCTGAGCCACAAGGGGCGGCGGGATGCCATACCTTGCCACCCGGTTCGCCTCCTTTGTGGCGGCCGTTCTATGCGTCGATCTGGAAGGATGCGCGCGAAGTGGCCGCTTACGTCGCGGACAACTATGCAGATCTGCGGACGCGCACGAAGGCGTTTAAGGATGCGCTGTTCGCGTCGTCTCTGCCTCCCTATGTGCTGGATGCCATCTCGGCGAATCTGGCGATCATGAAATCCCCGACCGTGTTGCGCCTCGAGAATGGGGATATTTGGGGTTGGGAAGGCTGCTTTCCTGACGCCGGTTGCTGCCACGGTTCGTGCACGCATGTCTGGAACTATGCCCAAGCTTTCCCACATCTGTTTCCAAAACTCGAGCGCTCGCTGCGCGAACTGGAACTGGTCCGTTCGATGAATGAGGAGGGGCACGTCACGTTCCGGTCGGCGTTGCCTGAGGGAGCGGTGCCGCACGATTTCCATGCGGCTTCGGACGGGCAACTGGGCGGGATTCTGAAGGTGTTTCGCGACTGGCAGATTTCCGGCGATTCCGAATGGTTAGAGAAGATGTATCCGCTGGCCAAGCGGAGTCTGGACTACTGCATTCGCACGTGGGATCCGGACCATCGCGGAGGCCTATTCGAACCACATCACAATACGTATGACATCGAGTTCTGGGGACCGGACGGGATGTGCACCAGCATCTACCTCGGGGCACTGTCGGCATTCGCGGAGATGGGGCGAGCAACGGGCCATCCGGAAGATGCGACCTTCTACGGGGATCTCGCAGAACGTTGCGCGAAATTCATGGACGAGCAGTTGTTCAATGGCGAGTATTACGAACAGAAGGTGCAGTACGCCGGGCTAAGGGACCAGTCGTTTGCCGCGAGGATCGCCAAGGTGGACGAGAACAGCGGCGAGATGGAGAAGTTGCTGAAACGTGAAGGACCAAAATATCAGTATGGGACCGGGTGCCTGTCGGATGGGGTGATCGGTATGTGGATGGCCCAGATGTATGGAGTAGAAACTCCGCTCTCTCAGGAGAAAGTGAAAAGCACGCTGCAGGCAATCTTCAAAAACAATTTCAAGACTGATCTGAGCCAGCATGCCAACGCGCAGCGTCCGGGATATGCCATGGGGCACGAACCCGGACTGCTCCTGTGCACATGGCCGCGGGGCAACAAGCCGACGCTGCCATTTGTTTATTCCGATGAGGTCTGGACTGGGATCGAGTACCAGGTTGCCTCGCACCTTATTGCGGAGGGATTTGTTGCGGAGGGCCTGACGATCGTGAAGGCCCTGCGCAGCCGGTATGACGGGCGAGTGCGTAATCCATGGAACGAATATGAATGTGGAAATTACTACGCGCGTGCCATGTCGAGCTATGCGCTTCTGTCCGCACTGTCCGGGTTTCGATATTCGGCTGTGCAAAAGACGTTGTGGTTCGGGCCGAAACTTACGGCGCGCCCATTCAGAACTTTCTTCTCTTGTGCCTCGGGCTTTGGCACCATCGCTCTGGATTCAACCTCATTGCGGATCAATCTACTTGAGGGTCAGTTGGCTGTGGAAAAACTAGTATTCGCGGAGGATGGCAAGACTCATACCTTGAATTGGAGTGCGACGGCCCGTCCAGGCTCTCCGGCGATCCGAGAACTACTGTAGTGCTTCGATATTGCGGCGTGATCCATGGTGTCCGGTCAGGAGGTCAAAGGCGTTCACCACGGAGGGCACGGAGGATCACAGGGGAAACCGGCGACTTATAAATGTCGATCTGCTTTGACCCATTTCACTGGGGAAATGGCCCAACGTCGAGTGAAAGACATTTCATTCCGACGTTTGCATGCCCCAGATGGTTATTTCGTAACCACAGGACCCGCCAGCCGGTTATATAGATATGACGGCTGAGATCCGGGATCGGTGTGTGTTGGTTACCTTCCGTGACGGCCGTTTTAGGGTGTCACAATCAACGAAAGTCCGCTTCATCTCTGAATCCTTTTGGCAGCTCCTTCAATCAATATTCGCAATACTGGGGTTCACTTAGGTTCGTACGACGTTAAAACCACACAACTACTAGCTGTTTTTGTACAGGAGAAGGTATGGCGAAGCGGATGGTCCTGATGTTGGTGATCATGTTGGCCCTGGTTGGTGGGCTCGGATTCGTGAAGTTCAAGCAGGTCGAGGCGGCGATCGAGCAGGGTAAGAACTTCAAGATCCCGCCGACTGCGGTGACCACCGTGGTTGTAAAAAAGGAGACCTGGCCTTCGACCCTGAGCGTCATTGGGACTGCTGAAGCGATCCAGGGAGTGACAGTAAGCGCCGATCTTCCCGGGACGATCGACAAGATTCACTTCGAGTCGGGGCAGTGGGTGAAAGAGGGCGACATCCTGGTCGAACTTGATACTCGGCAGGAGCGTGCGCAGCTGGCGAGTCTGGAAGCGCAGCGGGATCTGGCAAAGGTCAATTACGGACGGGCGCAGGAGTTGGTGAAAGAAGGCGTCATCGCCCGGCAGGAATTTGACAATGCGACGGCGCAGCAGAAAGCAACCGAGGCGCAGGTGGGCGACGTCAAGGCAGCTATCGCCCGAAAAACGATTCACGCGCCGTTCTCCGGAGCTCTAGGAATCCGGCAAGTGAGTCTGGGGCAGTATCTGGCGGCGGGGCAGGCGATCGTTTCGTTGCAGACGATGAGTCCGATCTATGTGAACTTCGGAGTTCCGCAGCAGGAGACCGGTAAGGTGATCCCTGGCCACGTGCTGCGCGTAACGAGCAACGACGTCCCCGGAATGGGTTTTACTGGCCGGATTACGGCGCTGGATTCCGTGATTAACGAGCAAACCCGGAATATCCAGGTGCAGTGCATTGTGACCAACAAAGAGAACAAGCTAAGGCCCGGGATGTTTGTGCAGGTCGAATTACCGATGGGAAGTCCGCGTGATGTGATGCCGCTGCCCGCGTCGGCCATTAACTACGCTCCCTACGGAGATTCGGTTTTCGTCGTCAGCGATATGAAGGATCCGAAGGGGAACAGCTACCGCGGCGTGCGTCAGCAAGTGGTGAGAATTGAAGGGTCGCGCGGCGATCAGGTGGCGATTGTGTCCGGCTTGAATCCCGGCGATGAAATTGTGAGCTCGGGAGTGTTCAAGCTGCGCAATGGGGCACCGGTCGTGGTCAACAACACGGTGAAGCCCGACAACAACGCGGCTCCGAAACCTGAGGACAGCTAAATTCAAAAGGTCGTCAAAGCGCTTGCTTTTCGCGGAGAACGGGCGAAGAGCGGGGTGAGGGATATTTCTTTCGTTCGCTGCAGTGAGGGGCACTCATGAAGTTCACCGATTTATTCGTTAAGCGTCCGGTACTGGCGATGGTGGTAAACCTCGTCATCCTGATCGCCGGGTTGCAGGCAATCCGATCGCTGAGTGTGCGGCAGTATCCACGCAGCGACATCGCGGTGGTGCAGGTCACCACGGTGTACGTCGGAGCCAATGCCGACCTGGTGCGTGGATTTGTTACGACTCCGATTGAGCGCGTTGTAGCCAGCGCTGACGGTATTGACTACATGGAGTCGACGAGCGCGCAGGGACTGAGCACGATTCAGGTCCACCTGAAGATCAATTACGACACCACGGCAGCGCTGACGCAGATCCAGGCTAAGGTCGCGCAGGTGCGGAACGATCTTCCTCCGGATGCGCAGATTCCGGTCATTGACCTGCAGACGGCGGATACGCAATTCGCGGCGATTTATATCGGCTTCTCTTCGGCCGATCTGGATCAGAATCAGATCACGGACTACCTGACGCGCGCGGTGCAGCCGAAGCTGAGCGCGATCAGCGGCGTACAGCGGGCCGACATCCTCGGCAATCGTACTTTCGCCATGCGCCTGTGGCTGAAGCCACAGGAGATGGCGGCGCGCGGTGTGTCGCCTTCGGATGTGCACGATGCGCTGTCAAAGAACAATTACCTGTCGGCGCTGGGTAGCACCAAGGGCTCGATGGTGTCGGTGAACCTGATCGCGAACACCGATCTGCGTACTGCCGAAGAATTTCGGCAGATGGTGATCAAGGAGAGCAACGGCACGGTCGTGCGTCTGGGTGAAGTGGCGGACGTGCAACTCGGCGCCGAGAACTATGACCAGGACGTCAAGTTCAACGGCGAGACTGCAACGTTCATGGGCATCTGGGTGCTGCCCACGGCGAATTCCCTGGACGTCATCAAAGCGGTGCGGCAGACGCTTCCCGGGATCGAGCAGCAACTTCCTGCAGGGATGAAGTTGGGTATTCCTTACGACTCGACTGCCTACATTCAGGATGCCATTAACGAGGTGCTGCACACGCTCACTGAAACGCTGGTGATCGTGATTGTGGTGATCTTCCTATTCCTGGGTTCGTTCCGGTCCGTGCTGATTCCGGTGGTCGCAATTCCCATCTCGCTGATTGGTGCGGTTTTCCTCATGCTGGTGGCGGGATTCACGATCAACCTGTTGACGCTGCTGGCGATCGTGCTGTCGGTGGGACTCGTGGTCGACGACGCGATTGTGATGGTGGAGAATGTCGAGCGGCATCTGGAGATGGGCAAGACCCCGTTCCAGGCTGCGAAGGACGCGGCGCGAGAACTGGTTGGTCCGATCATTGCGATGACGATCACGCTGGCGGCGGTTTACGCGCCGATCGGAATTCAGGGTGGACTGACGGGAGCACTGTTCCGTGAGTTCGCTTTCACGCTGGCCGGCGCGGTGGTGGTCTCCGGCATCGTAGCGCTGACCTTGTCGCCGATGATGGGCTCGAAGTTGTTGCGGGCAGGGGCCTCACACAAAGGGCTCCCGGGTATCGTCAACCGTACCTTCGATAAAGTGCGCGGACTCTATACGCGCTTGCTGGGCGGAACTCTGCAATACCGTCCGGTGGTGCTCACGGTGTGGGCGGTCGTGGCCGTGCTGATGATTCCGTTCTATATGTTCTCGATGAGGGAACTGGCGCCTGCGGAAGATCAGGGCGTGGTGTTCGGCGTGATTCAGGCTGCTCCGAACGCAACGATCGATCAGACGAACCTGTTTACGAAGCAGGTTTACGACGTGTATCACGCGTTCCCGGAGAATGGAAGCACGTTCCAGATTACGACTCCGAACGGCGGGTTCGGCGGCATGGTGACCAAGCCGTGGAGCCAGCGCACGAAGACCACGCAGCAGTTGCTGGTGGAGTCTACGGGGCCGCTCTCGAAGATTGCCGGCGTTCGCGTGATTCCGCTGACTCCGCCGCCGTTACCGGGAGGCGGAAACTTCCCGGTCGACTTCGTGATCGCCTCGGCCGCTGAGCCGCAGCAGGTCAGCGCCCTGGCGGAGCAGATCGTGCAGAAGGCGATGGCGAAGGGAATTTTCATCTTTGCCGACACCGATGTGAAGTTCGATCAGCCGCAGACCGAAGTTGTGTTCGATCGGGATAAGTTGCGCTCGCAAGGCGTGGATCTAAGCCAGGCGGGACAAGACTTGTCGACGATGCTGGGCGGGAACTACGTCAACCGCTTCAGCATTCAGGGACGCAGCTATAAGGTGATCCCGCAAGTGAAGCGGATCGAGCGGCTGACGCCCGATCAGCTTTCGCAGATTTACGTGAAGGGATCGGCGGACAAGCTGGTGCCGCTTTCGACGTTTGCCACGTTGAAGACGACGACGGAGCCGAGATCGCTGAATAAATTCCAGCAGCTGAATGCGGTGCGGATTCAGGGAGTAATTCCTCCGCCGGTGCCGTTAGATCAGGCTTTGACGGAACTGGAGAATGACGCGAAAGAGGTCCTGCCGCAGGGATTCACCGTCGACTACGCGGGCGAGTCGCGGCAGTTGCGGGTGGAGGGCAGCAAGTTCCTGGGAACGTTCCTGCTTTCGGCGATCCTGATTTATCTGGTGCTTGCGGCGCAGTTCGAAAGCTTCCGCGATCCGTTCATCATTCTGGCGGGGTCGGTGCCGCTGGCGATTTCGGGGGCGCTGGTATTTTCGTTCCTGGGATTCACTACGCTCAACATATATAGCCAGGTCGGATTGATTACGCTGGTCGGTCTGATCTCAAAGAACGGAATTCTGATTGTGGAGTTCGCCAACCACTTGCAGGAGACCGGACTCAGTAAGCTAGAGGCGATCATCGGCGCAGCCACTACGAGATTGCGGCCGATTCTGATGACGACTGCAGCGACGGTGTTCGGGCACTTCCCGCTTGTGCTGGCGAAGGGGCCGGGAGCGGGGGCGAGAAACAGCATCGGTATCATGCTGGTGAGCGGCATGATTATCGGTACGGCGTTCACGCTGTTTGTGGTGCCATCGATTTACATGCTGGTGGCGAAGACCCATTCGCCGATTCGTGAGGAAGAGATGGAAGACATCACGCCGGTGCATGACGCGGAAGAAGCGGTGGCGTAAAGGGTCTGAACACTTAGAAACTACGACGGCGTGCCTTGATTGGCACGCCGTTCTTCTTTGCATGCCCCACCATTGATCTATTTCTTAGCTTGGGCCTTCAAGGCTTGAGCCACGTACTGGACCGCTTTGTCGAGCACCTCGTCTTTTCCGGCGCGGATTCCTGCTAGCGTGGGATGGGCTTCGACGTCTGGTTGCAGGCCGAGGCGCTGGAGTTGACGTCCGTCGGCATGCCAGACTCCCTGACCGCTGAAGTGGACGTAAATGCCTCCAGGCAACGATAGGTTGGTCACATCACCATTGGCACCCTGCGTCGGGTTTCCGACGAATTTCGTACCGTTGGCCGCCTCGAAGAAGAGCCCGGTATGTTCGGCCTGGCTCATCGTGCGCTCGTCGATGAGCATTACCGTGCGGCCGTGATATCGCGATTTATCGGTGTGAGGAATGCGCTGCAGAAAAGTTTCCATGACTTGCGGGTTGACCAGTTCGCCATTCGGAAGATTCGGCGCCATGGGGTCTCTGCGCTTGAATAACGCCGCTACCACGTCGGACTTATCGGTGAGGCGCGGCGCAATTTGCCAGGCCGTGCCTTGGGGATAGCCGCGATCGTCGAAGATGATGGCTGGACAATCTTTGAACTTGTCGAACATCTCGTCGACCTGGGAAGCTGGGAGGCGGTCAAGATCGGCGTATCCGATGTTGCCGGGCAGAATGCGCAGAATGTCGCCGTCGCGATCGCCTTGGGTCTTGGAGTTGTATTCGGTTTTGCGAGTCGCCTTCAATTCGCGAACCTGATCGTGAATGTCGCGAATTGTGACTTTCGCCGTGGAGTCCTTGGCGCCGCGTACGAGGCTTCTTTCGGTGGCGTAGTACAGCCCGGATTGTGGAGTGGAATGAGCCTGATATTTCAAGCGCTGCTCGATAAGGTGCCCGGCGTCCTCGCCATCCAGCTTGAGGATCACGTCACCGATCTCGAATCCGGCGGCACTCGCCGCCGCTGAGTCGGTGAATCCCGTGATGACAGGCAGTCCTTCGATCCTGCGGACGCGAATGGGCAGGCTGGCATTGCCGAACTTTGCCTCCAGAACTGGACTGCGCATAAAGCCGTGGCTGTCGTGAAAATGGGTCACCATCTCGGAGATGGTGAGGTTGTAATCGAGGGCATCTTTGGCTTGCTCGAGCCGGGGGATGAAGTCGCGCAGAACGCCGTCCCAGTCTTCACCCATGAATTCTCTGTAGGGAAAGAAATAGTCGATCACGGCCCAGAGCCGGATGGCTGCAAGCACCCTGTATTCCGCCGGTGGGTACTGCATGTCGTCGTAGGGCTTGTCCCTCGAGGGAGAGGCCTTCTGCATTAATGGTGAGCGCTTCGGAGGGTCGAACTTGCCCTTGCTCGCGAGTTCGAGGGCTTTCTGGAATGCGGGATTCTGTTCACCTTCGAGATTGGAGACTTTCAGGCTTACGTTGGGCGCGAAGCCGCTAGTGCCATCTTCATACACCAGCTCTCCGAGACGGATTTGGGCCTGGACGCCATCGGGCAGATGGACGACTTGTGTCGTCACTACGAGTTCATCGCTGGCTTCGCCCTCGGCCACGATGGCGGCCTTGCCTGATGCCTGCAGGACCAGGGCTGCCATGGGCACGTCTGCGTGGGCATTCAGAACGAAAACCACTGGAATGTCTGTCGCGCCAGCTGCACTCTTGATGGATGGGGCGCCCCGGATGTAATAGCCTGAGCTGTAGTCGCCACTGCTCGAGCCGTCCTGAGGGACATATCCGATGTGCATGCGGCGGCGCTCTCCTGGCACCGCCAGAGGGGTAGAGGTAAGCATTTCTTCCAGGCGATTCTGAGCGATGGCATAGGCGAGCAAACCTTGCTCATCCTCGGTGGGAGGCGTGGCGGGACGTAGGTCAAGGATAATGGCATGTGCTTTCGGGATTTCCGCTTTGGCGGCAGCGAGCTTTTTAGTCGTGCCCATGAAGTCCTGAAAGTCTGTGTAGTTGGTGAGCGTAAGCACGAGGATGCCGTCAGAAGTCATTCGAAATAACGACTGCTGTCCCCCGGGCACTGGAGTCGTTGTCGGGGGCGGCGGGGTACTGAGAACGCGCGTAGCCGGATCGCCGAGTTCGGCGAGCATGGCCGCGACGGCCGCCGAATAGTCGGCCCCGTTCTTCGCAGCATTCACCTTGGGGAGCGCTTTGACCAGGGCGGCGTCCCAATCGATGTCGTCTCGGTAGGCGAGATAGGGGTGGAAATATTTGACGGCTGCCCACAATTTGGCGAGAGCTACCAGGCGATCGAGGCGGAGAGACTCTTGGGCGGAATCGGCCGACTGGGCGACTGACAGGCCGCAGCAGAATAGGAGAGCCCAAGTGATTCTTCGCATCGAGCGCGTGGTGAAGGTCATCATGATTCTCCGGCAGCGAGCGCTGGGATGATACTGGGAGACTGCGGGTGGTATCAAGTTAGGTGAAAGGCTTTCAGCATTAAGGACACCCTTCGACGTCGCCCAGGGCAGGCTAAGGGATACGAAGGAAAATCTGTATGGGGTTCGAGGTTTCATCGCGGATTAAGCTTTTCGCGACGGCATAAAGCGCCGCGATAGAATTGGCTGATTTCTTCGATTCCCATGAATTTGGCCCCTCCCATCATGCTTGCGGACGAGTTCAACGCTGCGGCGTATTTTGTCGATCGCCACAAGGGCGAAGGGCGCTCTTCCCGGGTCGCGATTGAGTGCGGCGACCTTCGCGTGACCTATGGCGAACTCTGCGCTCGCGTCAATCAGCTTGGCAATGGATTGAAGAGCCTGGGCGTGAGGATGGAAGAGCGCGTGTTACTGCTGCTTCCGGATGTGCCGGAGTTTGCGTTCTCGTTCTTTGGGACGATCAAGATCGGCGCGGTTGCTGTGCCCGTCAACACTCTGCTCAAGTCGCAGGACTACAAGTATCTGCTCAACAATTCGCGGGCGCGGGTCGCGATCATCGGGGATTCCTTGCTTCCGCTGGTGCAGGCGATCCCGCGCGAGGAGTTGTGTTATCTCGAAACGATTGTGGTGCAGGGCAAAGCTCCCACGGGGATGCTGGCTCTCGACGATCTGCTGAAGGGCAGCTCCGATGAATTGCAGCCCGCCGTTACCAGCAAGGATGACGCGGCATTCTGGCTTTACTCGTCGGGCAGCACGGGACAGCCGAAGGCCTGCGTGCATCTGCAGCATGACATGGTGGTCAGCACCGAACGCTATGCCAAAGCAATTCTCAAGATCTCACAGGAGGACCGGTTCTTCAGCGTGGCGAAATTATTCTTTGCTTACGGACTGGGGAACGGCCTTTATTTTCCTCTGGCGGTGGGTGGGACCAGCCTTCTGATGCCAGGCCCGCCGCGTCCGCAGAATGTGTTTGAGGTGATTGAACGGCATCGGCCGACGCTGTTCTTCTCGGTGCCGTCGAATTTCGTCAAACTCCTGGCGCACGCTGCGCCCGATGGCAGAGAGTTCGATCTCTCTTCCGTTCGCCACGCCGTCTCTGCGGGCGAGGCGTTGCCGGCCACCGTGTTTCACCACTTCAAACAGCGTTTTGGAGTTGAGATTCTGGATGCGATCGGGTCTACCGAAGCGCTGCACATGATGATTTCGAATGTTCCGGGAGAGCTGCGGCCAGGATCCAGTGGCAAGATCATTCCGGGCTTCGATGCGAAGATCGTCGATGATAACGATCACCCCGTTCCGGAGGGCGAGATCGGGAATCTTGTCGTCAGGGCTGACTCGACGTGCGCGTTCTACTGGAACGAGCACGAAAAGACGAAGAACACCCTGGCAGGCCATTGGCTGCGCACAGGGGACAAATACCATCAGGACGAAGATGGATATTTCTGGTACGCAGGGCGCACCGACGACATGATGAAAGTGAGCGGCGTGTGGGTGAGTCCGATCGAGATTGAGCGCGTGTTGACGGAGCATCCGTCGGTTCTGGAGGTTGCCGTAGTGTTTCGACCGGATAGTGATGGACTCCAAAAGCCGGGAGCGTGCGTTGTTTTACGGAATGGGGACGGCAGTGCAGAACTGGCGCAAGAGTTGCAGAAATTCGTGATGGATCGTCTGCCGATCTTTAAACGGCCACACTGGATTGAGTTCCTGCCGGAACTTCCGAAGACGGCGACGGGGAAGGTGCAACGGTACAAACTTCGCGGAGGGCGCGGAGGTTACTGACGGAACCATTTCAGAGCGGCCCGGAGCTCCCCTCTTAACTCTAACGAGTACCAGCGAGGCCCATATTCTTCCAGCAGCTTGTAAACCCGGGCAAAGACCTTCACGGCTTCAGTCCGACGCCGCTTCTTGATGGCTGGTAAACCAGCCCGCCGCTTGGTACGCCCTGGCTGCCTCTTCTGCATTCGGCCCTTTCAATGCGTGATTTCACACGCACTGTCCTGAAACGCGTTCTGTGGAGACTTAGATCCGCGCTAGTGTTCGTTCAGGACCCACTTCGACACTCGATTCATCACCGATGCTCGGCCAGAGCACGATCGGCATTTTCAAAGCGAAAGCCAATTACATCAGGAACTGCAAAGTGGCGGTTGGAGGGAATGCTTCCGGCATCGACTCCTTCGTCGAGATCCAGTCTGGGAGCGTCTTATTATGGAAATCGACAAGCGAAGAAATCGATGCCGCGATCGAATTGCAGTCTGAAGAGAGCCGTTTCGGAGTGTTAACTTTCGGGAGTGAAGGAGTCGGCCAGGCTGCATTTTCGTGGTGAGCAGTCTCGGGATCGCGAGCGGGCCGCATTGCCGCCTGAACTGCGCTCTCAAAAAGCAAAAAGAACATCCCGAAGATTCGCTCCACTTTTAGCCGAGCCTCGAATGAACGGTAATTTCTGCTGAGCGCACTGTCAAGGGTAGTTCAGTCTTGTGAGCAACCTTCGGCCCTAACGAGTACCGACGGAGGTGCCAACCACCTCCCTCAGGGGCTAAGCCCATTACAGAATAACGGCTTCATCGCGGCGCTTAAAGCGCTGCGCCGCCCAGAGTCGGTTGTTGAGCAAATTGTAAAGCCCGCGTCTGTTGTGGCATCGGCGGCGCGGCCGAAGCCGCGCCTTTTCAAAACGATGTCTGAAGGAGCTCTAACGGGTATCTAAGGGAGCTCTAGTGGGTGAACGAGATGTTCAGGCCGGTGGTGAAGATCACGTCATTGCTCTTCGAGCCAGTGGGTGGATTCGAGACGTAGATATCTCCGAACTGATTCTGCCAACCCAGCCACTTGTTTAACTTCGTTACGGTCCCGAGGTTGAACGTGAAACGGTACTCGCCGGTTTGCTGCAGGTTGGGGAAGAAGCCCGCGCTTTGAGTGAGCACCGTACTTTTCCCTAGCGTGGTGTTGAGTTCTTCGCCCAGGGTGAGAGCCGCGAACCTGTTGGTCTTGCCGTAGGACTCATAGATGGCGGGATTCGGGGGGGTAGCAGGAACGAGCAGCGTCCCATTGGAGTACGTTTCGTGCGTATAGTTCAAGCCGCCCAGGAAATCCAGGATCGTGCGGTTGGACTTGATGGCATGAAATCCGAAGCCGCCAGTGTAGACCTGGCGGAGATCGAGGAATTGCAGCGCATTGGCCATGAAGTCGGCAGCACCGAAGACGAACAACTTTGGCTTCAGGTCGCGGTCGTAGCGGAAGCCACCCTGCTCGAGACTGGCCACGGTGCTTGGGGTGGCGAGATTATTCGTGGTGTTGATCGAACTGGCGTACAGGGTGATCTTATCGTGGAGCGTGGGGTGCATCGCATTGAAGGCGAGTGCAAGGTTCTCTGTCTGGCTGTTGCCGCGAGCGACCGAGAAGCCCACGTTGATGCCGCCATCCCAGCCATGCATGAGTCCGGGGTGAAGCGACTTGTCGTAGGCCTGCTGCTCGGCATCGTTGCGCATGAGGGTGACGTCTGATTTTGGGGCTTCGACAGTCCCGGAGGTCTTGGTGGCAATTTCAATTTTGTCGTCGCTTGTGGTGACCGGTCCGACCACGGTTTTTCCGCCTTTGAGCGTGACGTGGAGTTCAGCGTCGGTTTTTATTTCCTGGATGGCGTCGAATTTCAGAGTGACGTCGCCGGCGGCATCGGTGTGCAGCACCAGTTCTTTGCCGTCGGACTTGACTACAGTGCCGGTGAGGCGATCACCATTCTTCAGAGTGACCTGGTCGGCGAATGAAAAGGTTGAGAATCCAAAGAATGCGATCAGGGACAATACTTCCAGCTTGCGTAGCACGTCCTACCCTCCATAATTGCAGACGTAATGAATTGCTATCTCACGATGAACCGCGAGAGTGATCTCCGCCTTCCCTCAGGGTCTAAAGCCCGTATTCTATTGCTGGCCCACGCGGCACGGCTGAAGCCGTGTCCTACCCAAAGCCATTTTATGAAACAGCCTGTGAATTGCTATTTGGGAACCCGAGATTGCGGCGAATCGTTCGAGAAACTCAGACGAAGGGGCAGACAGCTCTGCCCGGAGTGCTTTCCGACTTAGGAGTCGGGCTAGCTCTTGGTTTCGGTGTCCTTTTTGCTCTGATCGGACGAAGCCTGTGTGGGAGGAGTATCCTTCATGCCGTCTTTCAGGGCACGGATCCCCTCACCTAGACCTTTTCCAAGCTCAGGCAATTTCCTGGGACCGAACACCAGCAGCGCAATAAAGAAGATCACCAGCAGGTGCATCGGTTGAAATAGACCTTCCAACATCGGGAGCCTCCGAGGGATACAAGCAAGCTAAGATCATACGCTATTTGCGTGGTGGAGGGAAAGACTGCGCCCTGCCAGCCTCGAAATCAGCTTTGTCCTCTATTTTACGCGAGTTGCAGCCATTTTCGGTGAAGCGTCCCACGCACCAGTGTGATCTGGCGCACAGACCGGTGGTCGTTTGAGAAGACAAACTTCAAGTCAAAGTTATTCTGCCCGGTTACCTCCGTGACCTTACCCCCGAAACGGCGGGCAGGCTATTTTCAGGAGGGCTTTTCCGCAGGCGTTTGCATTGGCAATCCCCTGAAAAGCCGCTCTACGCAAGCCAATCCACAAGTTGGGGAGTACGGTGAGAATCAAGGCTTCGTTGTTGCTGTCTATGCTGGTTCTGGCCATGGTGGCCGCATACTCTTCCGATAGTTCGGATCCACAGTCCCGGGCCGTAACCACTACCCAACTTGCAGCATGGCTGGCAGGGGGAGTTTCGAGCGGCCGTCTGGCGAGTGTGGTAGCCGAGCGCGGGCTTGCCACGCTTCCGACAAACAATGAGTTGAAACAGCTGGAATCGGCCGGGGCGGGCAAGGACCTGATGAAGGTTGTCAGTTCGGGGAAGGCCTTCTCGGCTCAGATTGGTCCGGCGATTCCGGCAGGGCTGCTAAAGGCGGCCGCCGACGCGAGAGCGCAGCGCCTTCATGAGGCCGAAACCGAGTTGCGGGGAGTGACCTCGGCTGATGACGATAACGCCGCGTTGCACTTCGCACTGGGTGTGGTGCTGCGCCAGGAAGATAAGTTCGACGACGCATACGACGAACTTGCGACGGCTTTGAAGCTGATGCCCGACCTTACGGAAAATCACAACGCGATGTCCTACTTGTTCTACCGGTTGGATGATGGGCCTAATGCGATTTCCGAGGCGCGAACAGCCCTGAGCATCGACCCGAAAAATGGTGAGGCGTACCAATACCTTGGACTCGGACACTACTCGCTGGGACAGTACGAGGCGGCAGTACATGCATATGCTGAATCGCTGGCGCGCGATCGCGATAATCCCGATACGTATTACGACATGGGCATCGCGCTGCATGCCAGCGGCAATTTTCCGGCCGCAGTTGCGGCGTATCAGAAGGCGATTCAACTTCGGCCCGGTTTCTGGGAAGCGCACTCGAATTTGGGACTGCTCCGGCACGAGGAAGGCAATCTTGCTCAGGCTGTGGCGGAATATCGCGAAGCCAAGCGGATTGCGCCGGATGAGGCTTCGGTGCGAAACAACCTGGGGAATACGTACTGCGACCAAGGCAAGTTCGACGCAGCCATTACGGAGATGAAGGAACTCTATCGGCAGCATCCGGAGTGGCAGCAGGGCCATGCTTGCCTGGCGAGTGCCTTCATGGCGAAGAACAAGTACGACGATGCGGTCGAGCAGTTGCGGCTCGCAGTGCATCAGAACCCTACCGGGTCGACCGAGCACCGCGTTCTGGCGCAGGGGCTGCTTCTCGACAACAAGCCGGAAGAGGCGCTGCACGAGCTGCGCATCGCGGTTTCGCTCAATCCGGACTCGGATCTTGCTCACCACCTGCTGGGAACGGTCCTGTTTCAGCAAGGAGATCTGATGGCGGCCGAAAAAGAGTTCCGGGAAGCGCTGCGGGTGAACGCCTCGGCAGACAATCACTTCTCGCTGGCTGCCTGCCTGATGAGCCTGGATCGGTACCCGGAGGCGCTGTCAGAGATCGATGTAGCCAGCAAGCTTGATCCAGAGCGCACGTTATATCGGGCCCGCCGCGAAGAACTCCTGAAGCTCATCAAGGACACGAACTCGCGGTAGATCCGCCAATGGGTCAGTGGCAGCGTCGTACCTCCGGTCTGTAGGCGAAACCGAGCATAGGGCTTAAATTAAGGCGAGAAGGATTTAAGCCGTGCCTTGGCGCGGGACTCAGGGGATCACTCGATGCCGACCAACGTAACCAGATCACAGCAGAACAGCGGCGCCGCGGCCGCTCAAGCGGCTTTGGCGAAGGACGCCGGCGCGCGCCGGGTGGCAACGGACACGCAGGAACCCGGCTCGAGAAAGGAAGCGGGATATGGGCTGCCGTGCTTGAAATGCCATCTGTATTATCCCGCTGACCTCGACGAATGCCCGACCTGCCATCACAAGGAGAGGGTTTCTGCCGTCGCCCCGAAGCTGCCGATCCGTCCAGCGCAAGCCATTCCCGACGCGCTTCCCGATGGTGCCGCTTTAGAGAAGGAGCGGGAGGAGTTTCTGCGTCAGTTCAAGTCCCACATGCTTGAGGCGCATGCGGGAGTCATGAACGCTCCAGAATCGGTTTGCCGGTTTACGGAGCACCATCCTGGCGAGGTGGGCAAAGCTGACATCTGCATCGGATGCTATGAGCGGGTGCAAGATCGGCTCGATGTTTGCGAGGCGGCGCTACACATGGACTTGAAGGAAGCGGCGCAGATTATTTATGACGCTGTGTGGTCCGATCCTTCCGATCCGGGGAAAACTTATCAGAACGCGGCCAGCGCTCTGCTGACAGAGCTGCGGAAGCGGGCAGGGATTACGACTGTGTTGGGGCCGTTTCAACCGCTGACGCACTGACGGCGGGCAGCGGATCAGACCTCGGACCTCATACACCTTGTTTCGGGACGTTTGAAACGTCTCCTGCGTCGGTGGCGACGGCATTCAGAACCATCTTCGAACGCGAATACACCACAAAACAGTAGAGAGCTGGTCCGATCGGGATGAAGATCAACGCGCAGAACCAAAGGACTTGCTTCCAAGCTGCGGAATCATCGAAGCGAAACAGGAAGAACTCCATCCCGGTGCCGTTGATGGCCGTAGCAAGCACGCCCACGAAGAGGAACTGCTTGAGAGCAGGAATCGGACCGTAAACGATGAGCGCCGCGAGTGACACGTACAACGTCAGTGAGAGAACGGCGGCGATGCGATAAACACGACGCGCCGTCGGGGAAACGATCCACTCCTTGCTGAAGTGCTGGTAATGATTCACTGGCTTCTGGTGCTTTTCGATTACTCTGCTTTAATTGCGATCCACTTCTTGCCTGCATACAGCTTGTAGCCGGTGCCATCTTCGACCAGCTTGAGAGGAACGGCGTGCTGCAGCGCCTGATCCGTCTGGTAGGCGGCGCTCAGGACGTCACTGTTGGCTACGTCCATGACCATGAACTTATTGTCGGCTGTAAAGCCAAAGCCGTATTGGCCGGGTGGCAGGGATGATCCGCCGACATTCAGCTTCGTTTCCGTGATCAGCATGCCCTGATATTTCTGCTGGATCGCGGTGGAGTATCCGGATGCATCGACCAGGGCGGCCAGCATCATTTTGCCGTCCGGGAGTTGAAATCCAACGGCGTTGCGCAGTTGCACGGGAGCCTTCTGGCCGCGGAAGAAGTACTCGGCGGGGACCGCCTTCTTCAATTCGTCGCTGGTGAGGACGTGCTTTGTGACCTGCTGGGCGCTGGCGCATCCAATCAGCGTGAGTACAACCATGGAGAGCATTTTCAGACCCGACTTATTCATCCTAACGGTTCCTTTTCCGGGGGCCTCAGGGGCTGAAAGCCCTCCGATCTTGGCCCGCTAACGCGGCCCTGAAGGGCCGCTCTTCCACTAAAACCTCTTTACAGCGCGGCTCGAAGAGTGCGCGTGAGAACGCGTGTCGTCCCTACGGGGACTCGCGCATTTGGTCTACTTCACCCGGCACTTCCGTGCCGGGCTTTCACATCCCGCCGCTACGCGGCTGGAGTTTTGGTGGTGCTTGCTCCACCGCTTGCGTTCAATGGTAGCTCTCACGCGGTCTCTAGAAGCTACGCCCTTTCGAAGCCCATGAAAGGAGCTTCAAATCGACTGTGGGGAACTTTAGTCTTTCCCGTGGCGAGGAGCAAATGCTTCCTCTGCGGCAGGCGAGGAAAATGAGTTTGGACGCAAGATTCGGATAGTCGGTTCGGTCCCGCCAACGTAGGCTTTTCTTACTATGACGACGAATGCCATACTCGCAACGGAACCTCTGAAAGCCATGCCGGTCACTCAAGCAAAAACAGCGGGATCTGCTGATTCATCGGACGATCGCTATTGGGACGCCGTCATCGCGCGTGACTCAAAGCGTGACGGGGAGTTCTTCTTTGCCGTTTCGACTACCGGTGTCTATTGCCGGCCATCGTGCGCGGCGCGCCGTCCTCGGCGGGAGAATGTGCAGTTTTTTCGCACGCCGGAAGCGGCAGAGCAGGCGGGATACCGGGCCTGCCTGCGCTGCCGCCCGCGTGCATTCACTGGGAATGCCGAGTCCGATGGCGTAAAGGCGATCTGCCGTTTCATCGAGCAGCATCTGGATGAGCCGCTCACCCTCGGCCGTCTTGGCGAAGAATTCCACCAGAGCCCGTTTCGGCTGCAACGGCGCTTTAAGGCTGTGCTCGGGATTACGCCGCGCGAGTACGCGGATTCGTGCCGCCTGAAGACACTGAAGCACAGGCTGCAGTCGGGTGATTCCGTCACGCGCGCAATGTACGACGCGGGATACGGTTCGAGCAGCCGCCTGTATGAGCGCCGATTGCGGCCACGATCCGCTATACGTGTGCCGATTCACCGCTGGGCAGGATGCTGATTGCCGCTACCGAAAAGGGTATTTGTGCGATCCAGTTCGCCCGCACCGATGGTGAACTGATCGAAGGCCTGAAACGGGAGTTTCCGTTCGCCATGCGAAAGACCGATGGTGGAGGGCTGCAATCGTGGGTGAATGCGTTGCTGCGGCACCTTCGGGGTAAGGATCTAAATTCTTCTCTGCCACTGGACATTCGCGCGACAGCGTTTCAGCGGCGGGTGTGGGCCTATCTGCAGTCGATTCCATTCGGCGAGACGAAATCCTACAGCGAAGTCGCGAAAGCCATTGGCAATCCCCGTGCCTGTCGCGCCGTGGCTCGTGCCTGCGCCACGAACCCGGTTGCAGTTGCGATCCCATGTCACCGGGTGGTTCGCGAAGATGGCAGCATGGGCGGATACCGTTGGGGAGTGGAACGCAAGAAAACCCTGCTACAGATGGAAGGCGGCGCTGGCCGTTGAGATTGCAGAGTTCAGATTTCGGGCATTCAAAGAAATCTGCGATCTCAAATCTAAAATTTTAACAACTGGAGCTGGTCTCATAAATCGGCTAGCTAGACCTAAGGCACTTCCCTCACAGGGGCTGAAAGCTCAAGTCCTGTGTCGGACTGACGCGGCGCTAAAGCGCCGCTCTTCCACTAAAACCTTTTTCACGCGACGGCTAAGTCCCGCGCTTTCAAAACCACTTATTGAGACACGAACACGAACTAGATTTGCGTGATCGTGCGCTTGCGGACAACCAGCCAGTTGAAGAAAGCCACTGCCACGGCAACCAGCAGAATCAGAGATTTGTTGTATTCGATTTGCGTCAGGAGTCCCGCGCAGATCAAGACTCCGACGATACTGATAAGAGTTCCTGCGCGGAGTTGAAACAGCGGTCGTTCTGAGCGTTTCTTTCGTAAGACCGGGACCGAGGCGCACACGGCTCCGTAGTAGAACAGGCGCGATCCCGCGGAGAGTGTTGCGTTTGCAGCAAAGCTGCCAAAGAGGGCCAGCAACCATACCAGCACGGCGAAGACAAGAATCGAAAAATATGGTGTGCGGAATCGCGGATGCACAAGCGCGAAGGGAGAAGGGAAGTCGCCGCGCTCCGCTAGGGCGAAGGTGATTCTCGGCGTCGCCAGCATGTTGCCACTCAGGTAGCCGTAGATCGAGAACAGCGCGCCGGCTGCGGTAAGCGCGGCCCCGCCGCTACCCATGACGATTCGTGCCACATCGGCGAGCGGACGCTCGCTATGCGCCGGGTCGGGCAACACTCCAACTACGACCCACTGAATCAATCCATAAATGACGGCGCAAGTAATCAGTGCGGCGAATAATCCGAATGGCAAGTCTCGGCGCGGGTTCTTGGCTTCGCCAGCAGCAATCAGGGCGGCCTCAAAGCCACCGTAAGCGAAGATCAGAAGCACGATGGCTCGAGCCCATTGGGTAGCCCCGGGGCTGAACGCTGCGTTCACGGGTTCTGGACTATGCGTCAATAGATAGAATCCACCGGCCAAGGTGACGAACAGCAAGGAAGACAACTTGGCGACAGTGAAGGATGTACTCAAATGAGTGCCGGCTTTTACTTTCATGGCCGGCCGGGTTGATTGCGGCCAGAATTCCCCGAGGTACGTCACGAACAGGTTGGCGTTCGCCGCGCAGGAAGTAAGCCGGACAAACCATACTAACCACGCCACCTGTATGCCCATGAATCGGCCGAATGCCGCCTGGGCATATAAGTAAGGTCCTCCCGTGTTCGCGAATCGGGACGCGACTTCTGCGAAGCAGCCCATGATGACCGCCATCGCAACGGCGGCGAGAACTACGGCAACCACGCTGGCCCGTCCGAGCAGGCTCGCTAAAACCGAGGGCAAGCCGAAGACTCCGCTTCCGATGATGCAATTCACCGTGAGTGCGGCCAAACTCCAGCGTCCGATGGCGCGCACCAGGCCTTCGCTGGGGGTCTTTTCAGGGACGGTTTCTGGCATCGCGAGTTTGTATCACAAATATCCGATCCGCTGCTGCTTCAAACGATCGGTCAGCTGGCTGGAATCCGTGCCAATCCAAATTTCCGGACCCGGGATAGGGCACGACGAGCGGAGTTGGTGACTTTGGAGCAGATGCTGCGTGCACTAACGTTTGCCGTGGAGAAATGAGTGCGGGAAAGCGTGTGATGGGAGTGCCGGAGATCCGCTCGGTCGTCGCGTGAAAAGCCGCGCCAATCAAGGCTTTCTGAGACGTGACCTTTTTGCAGACCAAAGTAATCGCAGAATTACGAAAGCGCATGCCCGTGGGACATCTACAAGCCGGACGCTGCCGATGAGATGGTTGACAGCGGACAGGAATGGCCTTCGACGATATGAACGATCTTCATCGACGAATTGCGCGCGTGACGGAAGACCTGCGGAAGATCCAGCAGGAATTGAATTGTGCTGCGATGCAGGCTCCCAGCGATCCGGAATTGATGGAAGCCTTGAATTCGCTTTCGGAGACCGAACCGATCGAAACGTTGCGCGTGGCTCTGGATCAGATGCGCCATTTTTTATGGTTCTATTCCGAGGTCATGAGAAACGAGCCTGAGTTCGGCGACAAGATGCGGCAGGCAGGACGCAAGGAATCCGCTGATGGCGATACTACGCGGTCAGAGAGTTCATTCCTCGATCAACTCTCGCGCGCCGACGAGCTGATGTTGTTGCATCACATGGTCGACGCGAAACGGCGCAAACCGAATTAAGCCTTAGCGCCGGGGGCAGCGTAACAATCTCTTCATTTTCGTCAATCTCTTTAAACTTCTTGCGTCTGGAATGTCGGCCGGCGAAGCGCTAAAGATGGAAGCCCGCTAGAGTCCTCTGCCGCCGACGATTGTCTTGAGCACGTCGCCCGTAGAGCTCAAGACAACGAAGCTCGCCTCCGTTCC
>QIAL01000421.1 GCA_003225535.1 Acidobacteriota bacterium
TAACTGGATCAGCGACCTCGAGAACGGAAAGTCCAAGCCGCGACTACTACCCAGGTTTCACAGTCTCAGCCTCATCTACGACTGTGACATCAACGAAATCCTGGCTGCGTTCGGCCTCAACATCGCTGACCTGGGCAGCGAACGCGGACATATGAGTCTGCCCAACACCCATCTCAGTGGGTTACCGCGAGCACAATCAGATTCGCGTGTTATGGCGGCCCCGCAATTGCCGCTTAAGCTTCCTCTCCAGCAAACGAATCTCGTGCACCGCATGTTTCAGGGCCTGGGCGAGATGCCCTTCTTCCTGCTGCAGCAAGCCGGCCCGCAAGAGGTTCTCTATGGGTATGTTGGGACCGATGATTACACGCTTGATCCAATCATTCGCCCAGGCGCCTTCGTGCAGATCGATCCCGAGCAAAACAAAGTCATTCGAGGTATGTGGCCGAGCGAACACGAACGCCCGGTCTATTTTGTGGAGTTACGCGACAACCGTTATGCGGTCTGTTGGTGCGAACTCGAGGGGAACTATTTACTTCTAGTCCCTTCTCCAAAATCTCCGGTGCCCATCCGGCATCTTCGATACCCGCAGGACGCTGACATCGTAGGTCGCGTCGTAGGCTTCGCCCACCTGATCGCCCCCTTGCATTCGAAGACCGTTGCCGCACCTTCGGCAGGTTCGGGTATCCCCCAGCCGTAAGGCTATCTGTTTGCGCCTTGAAACCAACGGATGTCGACGTGCACGGTCAGAATACTTTGAGCATCTATTGCCGGCATTCGAGAAAAGGCATGGGCAAATGATTTCGGGACGGCAATCTCCCTTGCTCGATTTCAGCAGACGAATTCAACGATTAGACATCGGGTATCCGGAGTATTTTGTCATGGCCATGAAGTTTTCAAAGTTCGGGACTGTGTGCGACCGAATTCGACTGATACAAAATTGCTTCTTCGTGCGAACCATTAGGAAGACCTCGCAGACCCGTGCTTTGACTCACGCGGCATGGATCGGCTCAGGGTCCCTGGCGTTTCTGAATTGGTCCCAAGGCATGATCAAACTTGAGCAACTTCAACGAGGCACGGTCTACCGTTTACAGTCGCGCAACCTGGAATGTGGCGTTTGGAATGGCGAAGATGGCTTTATTGGTATCCGGACCAAGTTTGGCCTGCGATTCCTCGATATGGAAATTCACTGGGGTTTGAGCAAGACATTCGGCACGGCACAGGCATTGGAAACAATGGGCACTATTCCCGAATCAATCTCTCTGAATATCAGTCTTGGTACCGAATGCGGGAACTGCCATAAACCGGTGAACTACGTCAAACGTCCCGCGGAACAAAAAGGAGCCAGCGGCGAATGGCTCCATGATGATGATGACAGCCCGAATTGCAGTGTTCCTTTCCAGAACAGCAAGGCCCGCAAGGCCAGTCCGGTGGTGATTCCAAATGATGCGCTTTTTGCAGAATTGCGAAAATACGATTGTGATACGCAGTAGTTCGCCTGGGAAGCTGTTCTCGAGCGGTCTACTTTCTTGCTGAAACAGGTTCACGGTTCCTCAAAAGTCGAAGACGTCCTTTGATGCCCGCTTCGATGGACGACGCAACCTCACCAGGAAAATCTCCGGGTAGGCTGGCCACCACAGATTCGACCGCAGAGGCGGCGGCGTCCAGCAGTTCTTGGATAACCGATTCGATCACTTGTTGTCCGATACCAGCTTGATCTGCAGTCTGAAAGAAATGACGCGGAGCAATCTGCCGAATCTGGTAGTGCGGTTTTGTACCAAATGCCATGGCCAATCGAAACTGTTTCCACAAGATCTGCTTCGAGTCGACACTGGGCTGAGCTGAGATTACGTCGTAGAGTGGCGTCATGCGAAAGCGACCACCCGGAGAGAGAAAGATGCTGAAGTTTTTCGCATGCCCATCGGTGGCTCCCATAAGCCAGAAGACGATGTTTGCCTTTAGAAATGAGCGCTGATCTGAGAGTGGTTCGTCGCTTCCCCGAAGCAGCTTGAGAATATCCGTTATGCCTGGGCCGCCGTCGCTCTCGTACTTGAGGTTTGGCGGCACCGAGAGAGCTTGGCAAGAATCTTCTTGTGGAAGACGCCGCAGTCGCTGATCTTCCGTCCAGAGTCTGTCGAAACGCTCAACAATCAGAACGCGCCTGTCACCGAAGGTGTGCATTTCTGCTTTAGCAGCCGCGAGACCCAAAGCATTTAGGAGCTTGAGGCATAGATATTCGTTCTCCACGCTTGAAGTGAGGTCCACCCCATTGGGGAGCTTCCCAATACTAGGCTTGAAGATGTGCGTCGTCGGAGTCGTACCGCGGGGCTTGCACCATCTGCCATTCCAGCGCAGAAGTGCAGTCTTCTCTTGAGCGCCGGCTATAGATATCCGGAAGCTCTCATCTTCGGTGATTCCCAGGGGCGCCGTTGCTAGATTGTCAAGAATGATTCCAATCTCGCGTCCACTGACGGGCACTGCATCAATGGCGCCAGCCGGAGTCGGTTGTACCTCAGGGGGAAGGAACTGCAACGCACCCACACAATCGTGGCCAATTGCGCCCAGCAGGCTATAGGCGTCGGTTCCTTCGGCACGCGCGCGCGCAGCGATCTGCCGCCGCAAACTATCGTTGTCCGGCAATAGATTCTCAAAAACTGCCAAGACGGGCGCACCGACGTACGGCTGTTCGCGTAGGGGCAATGAGAGTGAAACGGGCAGAGCGGGCTGCCATTCCAGCCACGACCGCTCGTATTGGAAGATGATGGCCCCCGAAGTCTCGCGTCGAAGTTGGCCGACGAGTCGGCTGTTGAGAAACACATTCAGAGGTTCATAGCGCGCTCGACGCGGCATCAGAAGAGTCTCTCAATATCTCGGGCTGAGCCCTTGGTACGTGGACGGATCACTAATTCCAGGTCGAGCGCGGCAAGCGTCCGCAGGACGGTATCGAATCGAGCTGCGGCAGAAGTCTCAATGTCGGAAACCGTCCGTTGGCGCACCCCGACTTTGGCTGCCAGTTTCTCTTGAGTTAATCCGAGCTCACGGCGCCGCTGTCGAATGTAGTTCCCAAGTTGAAGAGGGGTTCGAGCAATGGTCTCCATGTTTACGCTCTCTATATGGTCTAGGCGCTTTTACGCCTAAATGCATATTAGGCGCTTTTCCGCCTATTTTCAAGTTAGGCGGTTTTACGCCTAGACTACGACGAGTGCGCGAGCCTGCCACCCGATGGGCACAGGTTGTCCTCAGCTATGACGTATGCGACACGATAGCCCGCGTCGTCAATCGTCTTGTGCAGTACCCCGGAGGCGCGGCTTGCCTGCTCAATTGAGTCGATTCGCACGTACACCGCATTCACTTCGCGGGCAACTTCCCGTGCGATTAAAGTCTTGCCTGTCCCCGGAAGACCGCCAAAGGCGACTAGTGTCGTCATAAGAGTGATGCTATCGAGCTTTTTCCGAATAAATTCTTCTTCTTAGCAGCATCCTTCCTTAGCTCATGTACCATCCGCCATTCACTGAAACCGTTTGCCCGGTCATGTACTCATTCGTCGCCAGCATGACGGCTACCGAAGCTACATCGTCCACCGACTCGAAGTGCCCCATCGGAATAATGCAACCACATTCCCTCGCCCCCAGGAAATAAAATTGGAAAATCGTCGATTCGTCCCCTATTTTGTGCTTGCATGTCGATGGAAATCGGGGGAGTATTCGAGGAGCTTTCTTCTTGGGGGTCCTAAGTGGCGTTGTGTCCGCCGCTTTCTCTATGGAAGACACTCTCAGCGTGCTCTCTGCTGGAGACCGTATCCGAAACTACGAGATTCAATGTCTCGCAGGCAGAGGAGGAATGGGTTGTGTCTACAAGGCCTTGGATACAAAGCTGGATCGTCTAGTTGCACTCAAGTTCCTTCCGCTTCACCTGACTTTCAGCGACAAAGATCGCAGGCGGCTCTTACAGGAGGCTAAGTCGGCTTCTGCCCTCGACCATCACAACATCGGTGTAGTCCACGGTATTGAGGAAACGCCCGATGGCCAACCCTTCATTGTGATGGCCTACTATGAGGGGTTAACCTTGGCCAACCGAATTGCAGGGCGCCCAATCCCCCTGCCTGAGACCTGCGACATTTTCCACCAGATTGTTCTCGGAGTGTCGGAAGCTCATAGTCACGACCTCATCCACCGGGACATCAAGCCGTCCAACATCATCCTCACCCGGCAGGGCACTGTAAAGGTCGTAGATTTTGGTCTCGCTTTAGTGGTCAGCGATACCGATGCGACTCGCAGCCTCGGAATTCCCGGCACCCCTTTGTACATGGCTCCGGAGCAAATTCAGAGGGCCCCCGCCGATCGCAGATCTGACATTTGGGCCCTGGGCATCGTCCTGGCCGAGATGCTGCTGGGGCGCCATCCATTTCTTCGCGAAAGCTTTCCCTCCGCGATTTACGCCATCCTCAATGATCCCCCGGTGGAACTGGACGGAATTCCCCAGGAGTTGCAGGCTGTCGTCTACCGGGCTCTGGCCAAGAACCCTTCACGACGCTATCAAACTTGCGCTGAGTTGCAGGCTGACCTGGAGCGGTTCCGCAACCAATGGCGATCCACGGATGCTGACCGGAAGAATACGGCGACGCCCCCGCCTCCGAAGCCCGTGCGGGAATTCAAGCGATACGTCCACGACGCTTCGGAACCGGTATCGCTTGGTCCAGACAATAAATCGAAGATTTTGCGGCGTCTAACGGCTACCTTGGCCGTTATGTTCGCAGTGCTGGCGGCCCTCTGGTTCTCGCCCGCACAATTCTGGATCAGGAACTTCATTCGCCCTCCGCAAAAACACATCGCGGTACTCCCGCTCGACAACCTTGGTTCCACTCCGATCAACCCGGACGTAGCCGCTGGACTTATGGAAAGTCTGACCAACAAGTTGTCGAACCTTAGTCCGGGCAAAGAATCCGTCTGGGTTGTTCCTGCCACTGTGGTCAGAGAACGTGGGATTGACAAGCCCACGGCCGCGCTGCGAGACCTGGGAGCCACTTACGTCGTAAAGGGCAGTATCGAGCGTGATGGACAGAATGTTCGGCTCACACTCAACCTAATCGATACTAAAAGTCTAGCCCAGATTGGTTCCATTGAGGTTGACGATCCCGCAGGAGACATCCGCGGACTCCAGGAGGAGGCGATCCGGCGGCTCGCCCGCATGCTGAACATCGGCCCCGATACCCGGCCCCGTGGAGATTCCTCTGTCCCGGCGGCCTACGAAGCCTACCTGAGAGCTCTGAGTTATCTTCAGAGGTATGACAAGCGCGGGAACCTCGACTTAGCCATTTCCGAGCTTCAGTCCGCAAATACCAGCAGGAGCACGACCGGAAGTGGATCGATGAGGCCCTCGCAAACTGCAAGAAGGCATCCGCACTCAACAATCAGCTGTCGGTGGTCTACGTCACGCTGGGTCGGATACACAATGATGCTGGCAATCGCGATCTGGCGGTCGAGGAGTTTCAACATGCCCTGGACCTGGATCCGCGAAACGCTGACGCCCTGAACGGCATGGCCTACGCCTATGAGAGTACCGGCCGGAGTGCGGAAGCGGAAGCGGCCTTCAAGAAATCTCTCGCTCTCAGGCCCGATTACTGGGACGGTTACAATAGTCTCGGTCTGTTTTATAACCGTCAGCGACGCTTTAACGACGCCATTGCGCAGTTAGAACTAGCCCGGCAACTGACACCCGACAATGCCGAGGTCTACTACAACATCGCGGGTGTATATCTGGCCGCAGGGATCCCGCAGGAACTAGCCAAGGCCGAAGATGCCTTGAAGAAATCCATCGAATTGGACCCCACCTATCCCGCGTTGGCAAACCTCGGCTTTCTCTATCTGCAGCAGAAACGGTATGCCGAGTCAGCGGAAATGACCCGCCGAGTTTTGCAAATAAATGATAAGAACTTCATGGTGTGGGAAAACCTCGACTGGGCGTACCGGTGGATGGGCAAGAACGATCAGGCTGCGGCGGCACGGGAAAAGGCACTTGCCCTCTTGGAACAGGCCGTGCTGTCGAATCCCCGCGACGGTCAGCTGCAAGCTCACCTTGCCCTGCAATACAGCTTGAAGGGAATGCCTGACAAGTCATCCACCCGTGTCGCGACCGCACTCGCCCTGGCCCCCAATGACCCTGACGTGCTGGCCAACGTAAGCGATGCCTATGAAGTGCTTGGAGACCATCCCCAGGCATTGCGTTACGCCCAACTCAGCCTTGACAAGGGTTTCACTCTCGACGACCTGCGTCGCGATCCCGATATGCGGCACGTTCTGGCTGACCCGAGTTTTGGGCTCAAGCAACCGCGGTAGTCGAAACTTCGCAGAGGAGAAAGCAAATCATGGCGACCAAGAAAGCAGCAAAAAAACAATCGTGCAAAATTCTGAAGATCAACGCGGACGGCAGTATCAAGCCACTGAAGGTGAAATTGAAAACGAACGAATGCGTACGGTTGCGTAGCCCTGAGGGATTCTCGGTCGATATCAAGCTGGTCATTACTCTCAAGGGGGGCAGTGGCGGACCCATCACCATCCATTCTTAGCCCTGGGCGCTCATGGTTGAGGAAATGCTCCCGGTGATTTACCCGTGACACCGTTCCGGCTGACCTCTGTGTCAACTGCCGCCGTGCACCGACTCGTGCGCACGGCGGTGGGGCATCCCTACTCTATTGGGATAAGGAACAGACAGACTGGAAGCTTGCTGACTTCCAAGGAACCGATTGAAATGGTACGCCATCTCAAATTGATCCGTCCGAAAAGCAAGAAATGCATGAGGGGCAGAATGTCTCCGATCCAACCCGCTGAAAATGCAAATTCGCCCGCGGATCCTGCTAAACCCTGCGTTTCGCAACAGACTCTATTGATCTCCTATCTCTCGCTGCGAAAAGCCGTGGGAATTTTTGGTTTTTCACTACCAATTGTGTTGGTTCTCGGAAATTTGCTGATCTTCCACTCGAAAGCCATCGAAGATTCGATCAGTAACTACTACTACACTGGAATGCGTGGGGTATTCGTCGGGACCCTTTGGGCAATCGGGGTCTTTCTCGTTTCTTACAGAGGCTATGAGAGAAGAGATGCTGTTGCGGCGTAACATCGCCCTCATTAAGCGCGATCAGGGACGCCGACAGTTTAACCCACCGAAAACCCACGTAGGGAATTGTGCTAATTTGTGCTGCCAATCCCGATTTGTGCACATTCTGGCGCAATTGATAAATCAGCAACTTGCTGATTCTAAAAAGGGCTGAGGGGTTCGATTCCGACCCGCGCCTCCAACATTTTCCCCGCATTAAATCTGCTTTTGTGACGGGCGTCACTGATTTTTAGCTAATTCTGCGCTTACGATGGCCTCGCAGTCAGGAACGAGGTCCTCATGCTGACGCCCCTCGTCACCGTTTTTGTTCGGCACTCGGCTAATTGCAAGTACGCCGGGGATGCTTGCCGGGCGTTCCGGCGCAGGCGTACTCGCTGCTGGGGGATGATGATCGAGCATTTCATTGGTTGAATGATGCATATGATCATCGCGAGCAAGCCTTCGGCGATCCTTATCTCTGCGGCGGTCTTCGAATCAGTTCCCTGGGCGTCCGCGAAACAGGCTTCCGTATAGCTTCCCCTTCTGATCCACGTAGTACGACCGGTCCTTTACAGTGACCCGCCAGAACGGATAGGCGCGCACATGCGAAATTTCGCTCGATTGAAACATGAGGGTGACGACGGCATCGCGCAACTCCGCGGGAGCCACGTTTAACGCCGCGGCTACGACATTGACCGCCTGTTGATTGGTCAGGTAGACCACCGGCTTGTCGAAGGCCGTCATTTCCTCAAACTCTCCGGTGTATGCGTCAATGAGGATGCAGAGTCTGACCAGCGGAGCGCCAGATTCCGTGCGTTCGTTCTTGATGCCGAACGGTACGATGTAGAACTGCGGAGTTTGAATAGGTGACTTTCTGTCCGGCTTGTCGGTCGTCAGAAGGGGGGCCGATATTTCGAGATTGGGATCGCTCAGTAAGCCATAGCCGGGTTCTTCCGCCAGTTGCAGTTCTTCGATGCTGTCCGTGGCGCGTTTTTTCGCCTCCTCCGCCGTCAACACGTGTGGACTTTCGCTCGTATTCTTGTCCTTATCGCGACGCTCCGGTTTCATGTCTACCTCCTATGCTGGATCAGGCCCTTGGCCGATCGCGACATATTTTCCTTCCCACGTCCCTGGGAGGACGATCGGTGCGTCCCAGTGCTGGCTAAACCATTTCGATGCCGGCATCATGGTGTGGCTGGAACCACCGTCGCTGCTATTGGGGTCAAGATAGTGAATGAACTTCAGCTTGGGTGTGCTGCCAGGGACCGGCTCGACGTCCGTCTTCCAACCCACCACAACCACCCAGTGCGCTCCTTCGTCCACAATCACCGGGGTGGGAAACCCCTTGTTGTACATCCCGAACACGAGGAACGAGATCACTTCATTCCGATCAGAGTCCGCGTGTTCCACCCAGTTCACAGGCGGGTCCGAATCGGATTGTAGACACCCCTGCATCCCATGAGGCGTCGTGGCCCAAACCTTGTCTGGGTCGGTATTAGCGCCGTTGGCGGCTTGTATTTTGTTGTAGAGAGCTGCTTGAGAGTAGTACCTCCGCTCGGATGCCGTCGGATATCCATTCCGCGTCATCTGTGCGCACGCTTCGCCACACCAGTCATCGTCTTCTTGCGGGTACCGCTGAACATTGGCGCTGAGATCCAACCTGTACATGATGCCCTTCTTTCGTCGAAAAACGGTCCAGCTGGGTGGTCTTAACCTGGCATGCGAAAGTTGCAGACTCACGATACTGTGATTGCGAATTCTGTTTTACTTCGCTCGCGAAGATTCGGGTTCGCATTGGGGTTGCTGGTTACCATATCCGTCTCGATCAGGGCGGGAGCAATGGCTGTGCCTCGCCAAAATCGTAACTGAGTTGTACAGACGGATCAAATGGCTCCGACACAGATGTGTGCCGGGCTGAGCTCGATCACAGTCACAGCAGTTCCAGACCAAACATCAGATCGATCAGCAACTCCCCCTTATAGAGGTCCCCGCATTACTCGATTCAAACTAGCTCAGCAGTTGTTACGCAATTCGAGAGTAGCGGTGGTGCAGGCCACCGATACGTGGGTCAGAAACTATCGGGCCGCTGCCCACGCAAGGCTTTCTTCGACCCGGCGTTTGTTTCTGCAAGGCCAAATGAGTTCGGTCGTCGCTGCATCGGTTGGAGCGAGTTCACGCGACACAATGGTCTGCAGGCGAAGCACAGTTGCAGCAGCCATAACAACCGGGTCGATACTCGATTGGGGCATGGAGCCGTGAG
>QIAL01000995.1 GCA_003225535.1 Acidobacteriota bacterium
GATCGAAAATGGGAGAAGTAAAACAGTGCGGGTCTATCCGCGAGGCGAGAGTGGAATGCAAATCAGCTTCACTGGCCAGGGAGGTCGCACCGTGAAGGGCGGTTCAGCCTATATCGAACCCCAGGGGTATCACGAGCGGTGGGTTGTTGGGCCCGGCGATAAAGTTCTATGCACGAGTAGCGAAATTGAGGCATTGCGTCGCAGTAATCGATGACAAAGCACTGAAACAGCGATTCAGCGTCTGATGGGGATACTTGCTCGCTTCTAATCCCTAGCAGTCGGCTTAAGAATTGCCTTCAGTCCCCAGGGCACCTATGCTGCTCGAGGATATCTCGATGACCAACTGGAAGACAGGTCAATCCGAAATCAACCGTTTTTCAACAACCTGCTAATACAGGAATGACCGTTTACTTGGACTTGGTTTTACTCGGGCGCAATTTCCTCCATCGTTCATATTCAGCCGCCTTAAGGGGATCGGGATCATCGACCCCGTTGAGCCAGAAATTAAACCAATCTACATTCCCCTGCTGCGAGACCAGCCGCTCCCAGGGTTTCACCAGTAAATGCATGCCATAAGGTAGCCACACAAAATCCACAGGCTTTTTGAGAAGCGTGAGGCCGGAGAATGATTGCCAACCTGCGAGAAACCCACCCCGCCCATAATATTCCAGGCGGACTGCGGCATTCACTCTGTCGAGATTGAAGCCGGGTGAGTTATTCATCCAAGAAGATAAGGACGAACCGAAAGGCAGGCCGCCATTCGCTGCGACATCATCGATCCCGCGCCATAGCATGAGATTTACGTACCCGGCGTCGAAGCCATCTGCAAGAGTCTACCCGATTGCGATCAATTAAACCTCTTCCTTCGAGATAGTCAATCGCACCTTCATACGCAGCCATTTGCTGAGGCGCTTCGTCTGGAGTATGCCTGTACTTAACATTCTCAATCGGGTCTACGGCTGACCCGACCTGCAAGATCACGATCTCCTTTGCAGCGAGAGGTTGTGCCGCGAATGCGCTGCTCCACGGACCATCGATCCAAAACTTGTCCTTTTGGAACCCGTGTGTCTGAATGACGAGTGGATATCGCTTTCCAGATTCGTAGTCCGGTGGATAGTAAAGCCCCCCGACGACTTCATGTCCATCCGTCGCTTTCCAAGTTACAGCCTCAACCTGGCCAAACTTCAAGTGTGAAAACTGCGGATTTAAATCCATGAGAACCGCTTTCCGATGGCTTTCGCTGGATTCTACAAAAATCTTTGGTGGGGTGTTGTAGTCCTCCTCCAAGGTAACGGTAAGCGCGATGCTTCGGTCAATCGAGTCTGTTGTAAGTGGCACCTCCTTCCAGGACGACCCCATCTTCTGATAAGCCTTAGCCGCAACATTCTTGTTATCTTCCGGCCCTAAGACCAAAATCCCGGTGCGTTCGTTCCAATTTGACACTTTTACAGGTTGGTCCGTGATTGTGGTGATTGACTTACTCGGAAGCTCTATCTCAGCCACGAACGCGTGCATCTCCCTGCGTTCACGCTCTGAGGAATCGGTGACATTCAATGGGAGATATGAACCGGATAAGATTACGGAACTTCCATCCTTTGCCCACACCAATGCGTTGTTGAACCACGAAATGGGGGCATCGAGTAGCGGGCCTATTTCGCCGCTGCGTGTATCGAGCAACAGATAGTGAGTCACGTTGGACCGCTGCCCTTGTTTCTTCGGCTCGACGATATAAGGGTGCAGCAGCGAGTCTCGATATGCGGACCAACTGGATGGGATATCGGCCGCGTATGTTTCCAAGACGGCGTACCGGCCATCGGGCGAAACGGAAAGCGGGAAGTATTCCCACAACGAGTCGGCAACGAGAACTCTGGTGGCCTCGCCTGGAAAATGTTGCGCGAATAGCTCTAAGTCGGCCCCGTCAAACTCCTCGGAGCTATTGCATTCGATCCGGAAGAGGTCAGACGGGTACTGAGTTGAAATTATGACCCCATTTCTCCTCATTGCCTGCGCGGTCGATGATCCGCTTTGCTGCGGAACAGCCTCATACACAATTGTGTCCAAACTGTAGACCGCAGGCGTTGCGCCCAAGTTCTCCCCGAGGAACACGACCGTCTCGTTGTCGCTAAGCCATTTCACGTTTTCAATGGCTTCACGATTTGATGAAGAAGACATCGTAGTGAGAATTTCCGGCTTAGGATTGTTGAAGACATTCTTGCTGTGAAAAAGCAGGAGAGAATACTCGTTCGTGTTCTCTTCCAGATTTCCGCGTCGCACGACCACGACGAATCGCGCCCCATCCGGAGAGAATATGCCCACTCGATCGTCAGGTGTTCCGCCGGCAAAGTACTGCTTGTCTGCCCACAACGTCATCCGAATCGCGTCTGAAACCGCGACCGTCCGGCGTTCGGCCTTGATGTCTTGCGCAGCCCCGCTGGACATGACAAGAAGAAATGAAGTGGGGATGAGCGTAAAGCAAAGGCAACGTCGAGACACACTTGGCACAAGACCTCCTTTGTTTGCGGTGCACACACGCAAGGGCTCAAGGCGAAATTAGAAACTTAGTTTTAGGGACAGCTGCAACGAGCGGGGGCCACCTTCTTGGAAGAGTGGGTTTAGTCCTCCCAGCCCATGATTCAACATAGACGCTGAACTTAGGAATGACGGGCCCAACCCAATGAAGGCCCGAGGATTGGCGAAGTTGGGATGATTAAAAAGATTGAAAGCGTCAGCACGGAACTGGAGGTTGATCCGGTCGGTGAACGCAAATTTCCTGCCAACCGAGAAGTCAACCTCAGTAAGCCCGAAGCCGCGAATGTCATTTCGGCCCTCCGTTCCTTGCCGACCTTGTGCCGGCCGGGCGAATGCATCCGCATTCAAGCTCTTGCCGCCCCCGGCTTGCGAATTCGAAATCCAAAGGGGCTTTCCTAAGATTCTATCTGGACGTGGATTCGCCCCACCGATGTTCGCCGTTAGCACAGTTCCATTGAAGGGAAATCCACTGCGGGCGACGATCTGTGTTTCGATGGACCAATTCCTGCTCAAGTGTTCGAAGAACTGCCCCCTCGTGACGCTTGGAATGGCCAACACCAACGCACTTGAAAGGCTTTGACGAACATCGAAACCTGAAGACGCATAGTCGTTCGCTGTGGAAATGACGGTGCTCGATACCTCATTTACGATATCGTTTGAGGCGCTATCAAGGGAATGCGACCGCGTGTAATTGAAAAGCGCCTGAAGGCGACTGGAAACCGGTCTGCGATACTGCATTTGTAGAGCATTGTAATTAGAGCGGGCGTCATTCTGAGTCAGGATAAACGTACTCGCAAAGTTTGCGTTGGGTTGCGCGAGTCCTTCTTGCCTCAGAAGGTTTCTTCCCGCCTGGCCAACATAGGTGACCGACACCGCTTGCTGTCCCCAGAGAGATTTTTCGAGTGCCACGTTCC
>QIAL01000996.1:0-607 GCA_003225535.1 Acidobacteriota bacterium
CCCATCGGCCATCGCTTTGGTTTTTCCGGGCCCGGCGCGGCCGGCATGGATGGAGCGCATGAGATCGTTGGCGTGGTCGAGGACACCACCTACACAAGCATTTATTGGAAAAACCATGCTATGTACTTTCTGCCGCTTACACAGCGTGCCGGCAGCGCCAACGACCCCAACAGCCCTCTGGAGCAAGACCAATCCATGTATGCCGGAGCCGTGGTTATCCAGACCAGCCACCCGATACCCGGCTTTGAAAAGATCGTCGGCGACACCCTGGCGAGCATCAACCCCAACCTCACCATCGTAAAGTTCCGAACATTCCAGCAACAGATTAACGATCGCTTCATTGAGGAGCGGCTGATCGCGCGCCTCACTTCGCTGTTCGGCCTGCTGGCGCTTCTCCTCGCCGCGATAGGTCTTTATGGGGTCACGGCCTATACCGTAGTCCGCCGTACGCCGGAGATCGGCGTCCGCATGGCGTTGGGAGCGGCGCGCAGCCGCGTAATCGGAACGGTCATGCGCGGAGCCATTCTGCAGGCCGTCGCAGGCCTCGCGATCGGCATCCCGGTGGCAATCTTCTGCGTGCGGTACGTCAAGTCGCAGCTTTATGAGA
>QIAL01000996.1:615-2146 GCA_003225535.1 Acidobacteriota bacterium
TTCCAGCACGGCGCGCGGCATCCATCGACCCTGTACGGGCCTTGCGCATTGAGTGAGTTGCGACCAAAGGCGTTGCGTTTTCAAGCCGCTCGAAGCAGTAGGATCCAGCTACGCATTGGCTTGTCGCTGCCGTGGGGACTTCCAAGAGCATGGCCTTGTGTAACTTGAGGATCGAGGAGCGACTTAGGCTGCCCGATCCCGTTGACTCAATTTCCGGATTGTCCGTCATGCGAGAGGAATCCGGGAATCCGCCAGCGTTGCTGCTGGCCTAGCAACACAGCGGACATGGCACCATTTCCGCCATTGGCGGCTAGGTGAATTGGCAACTACGGCCAATCGGGAAAGACCTTTTCGATGGCGCCACCGAACCAATACTTATAAAAACCCTCATCGCAAGAGTTCATTGTGCCACCGTATGTCGCTGTGAAGTGCCTGCCCCAATGCGGCCGCCTTCCATCCGCGTCGCAAAACTTATACTCTTCGGAGAGTCCCCACGAGCTGAATGCGCGGCCCGATTTCTTCATAAGATTTGGGTCCGCTGCCAGCGCCGCGACCGCCCGCCCCGCATACAACGGCGTCTCAGACACCGCGTAATTCGGATCCTTGTTAACCGCGTCCTGCCAATTCGATTCAGTTACGCCGAAGTGCTCGAGCATCGCCTCCGAACGCAGAAATCCGGGCGTCATTGCAATGGCTGCGACATTCTTTCGTCGCAATTCATACGCCATGGCAAACGCCAGGCGAATCACCGTCGTCTTGCACAAGTCATAGAAAAGATGCCCTCGGTAGGTGTAGGAATCCCCATCGCCGATTTCCACGATCAGTCCCGGCCGTTCCGACTTCGCTGCAGTCTCGATCAGCAACGCCGTAGCACAGTGGCTGGTAATCACGTGCGTATGAACTACATTGCGCAGATTCGCGAAGCCATTTTCAAGGTCTAGTTGCCAGAATGTCTTTCCAAAGTCCTGCGGAATCACCTCCGAAATGTCGTTTACCAAGATGTGCAGTTTGCCTTGCTCTTCGCGAATCCGTGCTATGAGGTTGGCCACCTGCTTGGCGTCCGTGTGATCCAGAATTGCGGCATTGCCATTGCCTCCGCGAGCCGTAACCATTTCCGCGGTTTCTTCCACGGTCTCCGGTCTGCGCGAATGATCAAATGGCGAAGCCTTTTTCGATTTCTGCCGCGGCAAGCGGTTTGCCTTTGTGCTTCTTCCCGTGCAGTAGACGGTCGCGCCAGATTCGCCAAGCGCCAGCGCTAGACCACGCCCCACACCCCGCGTCGCGCCGGCCACCAGTACAATTCTCCCTCTCAAATCCGGAGCCTGGTAGGAGATTTCCGGCGTCATGGAACACCTCAGCTCAAAACGGGGCAATTATAAACGAGCGTTTACGAACGTCAAGTGGAAAATAAACGGCCATTCAGTTATTCTCCTACTGGCAGGCTCAGCAGCGGCTATCGGCTGGCGGCCGAAGGTCGGCATCCCTGCAGAAGGACATTCTTGGAAAATGTGTCCTCGCCCGCGTGAAACTT
>QIAL01000996.1:2201-3071 GCA_003225535.1 Acidobacteriota bacterium
CCAAGGAAGCGGGTGTCGTCCCAGCTACCCTCATCCAGCGCTTTGGCACCAAGCGCGGCCTGCTGCTCACGCTCTGTGGTACCGCACCCGCCACCACGCCGCAGCAATTCGCTGCTGCGCGTGCCCGCTACAAATCACCTCTACAGGCTCTGATTGAGATCTACACTCATTGCGCGTCTTTCGCGCCCACGCCTGAAGCCATGGCCAACGGGCTTGCGTGGCTACAAAATGACCTTACGGATCCCGACTTCCACACCATTACGCTGGCCCAGTTCCGTGCAATCCGCGCGGAGACGAAAAAATTGTTGGATGAGGCAGTCGCCGCACGCGAACTTCACCCCTGCAATACGGCCGCGCTGGCTCAGCTAATTCAGAACGTCAACGGTGGAACGATGCTGTCTTGGGCGGTGTATCGACAGGGTTCCTTGGCCACCTGGTTACGGCGCAACCTCGAGATGCTCCTTCGGCCCTACCGTTCGTCGCCTAGGTCTGAACGGATCGTAAAAGTGCGCTGAGGCTGCATACCCCGCCCCGGTGTTTGCCTCGAAGTGTTCGCAATTCCCCAAACGAGCAACTATTCAGAAGTAGTGTGTCGGATGTGGCCGAGACGATGGCAATATACGGAAACCCCAGCCGGCCTCTCCTCTGCGCTGGTTCGCAGATGTGTTTCTCCCACTTGTCGGTGCTCGCAAACTGATTCAAAATGATGCACGCGAATTCCTTGTAAGGTCAATCGAGACAAACAGTACTCGCGTCCAAAACGACATTCTCAACCGGGTTCAGGAGAGTCGAGGCAGCCTGGAAGTGGAAATCCGTAAGCTTCTTCACGAGGTGAACCGGATTGCCGAAGAGGCATTGGTACGAGCGCGC
>QIAL01000422.1:0-3067 GCA_003225535.1 Acidobacteriota bacterium
GGCCCAGCGAAACGAATCGCTATTCAATATCATCGACCTGAACACAGGCTGGAAGATCGACCTTATATTCCGTAAGTCGACAGCGTTTGGTCAGGAAGAGTTCAGACGTCGCCGCAAGGTCGAAATGCACGGATTTCAGTTGTTTGTGGCTAGTCCCGAAGACATCATAGTCGCGAAACTTGAGTGGGCAATGCGGGGTGCTTCCCATCGACAGCTTGAAGATGTCGCGGCTGTACTACGGGTACAGGGCCAAGCACTGGACATGGCCTACTTACAAAAATGGGTCTTTGAGTTGGGGCTGAGCGTGGAGTGGGACCGTGCCCGCGGAATGGCTGGTTCCGGCTAGGGCAACGGAGATTCGTTTGGTTCACAGGAATTCTGAAAACCGTTTCGTAAGCCGTCAGCCGCGGGCAATCTGAATCAGTTTTGGTAGGACATTACCGAAGGGTGACCTTTCCGGATTGCCGAACTCGAAATAGATCTTGCGGTAGAGGTCATACAGCGTCGCGTACGTACTTTGCGTCTCTGGTTGTGGTTCGTAGACGCTGTGCTTGGGACAGATCTTGTCTTGGGCTTCGGCAATCGTCCTGAACGCTCCTGCCGCCATGAACGCGAAGATGGCTGAGCCCAGGCCTGTCACCTTGCCGCTGGGAACAAGCACGGGGCGTCCGAGAACATTGGCATAAACCTGATTCAGAACCGGATTATTCTGCGGCACACCTCCACCGTTGATCACTCGCTGCGTCGGCGCGCCGTACTCGCTCATGCGGTCGAGAATGACTCTCGTGTGGAACGCGGTGCCCTCGATGGCAGCAAAGAGTTCGTCCTGCGCGGTGTGCACAAGATTCCAACCGATTGTCATGCCGCCTAAGTTCGGATTCACCAGGACCGTGCGGTCGCCGTTATCCCACGTCATACGCAGCAATCCGGTTTGACCCGCGCGGTATTTGTCGAGGCCCTTGCTGAGTTCTTCCACGGTCGTACCTGCACGGCGAGCGATGGCGCTGAAGATATCTCCCGTCGCAGAGAGGCCCGCTTCAATGCCGGTGAACTGGGGATGCACGCTGCCAGGAACCACGCCGCACACGCCGGGAATCAACTGTGCTTTGGCCGCATAGGCGATGATGCACGTCGAAGTTCCGACAACGTTGACGACGTCACCCTCCTTGGCGCCCGCCCCGATCGCGTCCCAGTGCGCGTCGAATGCTCCGACTGGGATCGGAATTCCCGCTCGCAAGCCAAGTTTTTCGGCCCACTCGGCTGAGAGTGTTCCGGCGATCTTGTCTGAGGTCGCGTAATCGCCTTCGAGTTTGTCGCGCGCTCCCGCCAAGACCGGATCGACCTTAGCAAGGAAGCTTTCCGGTGGAAGCCCTCCCAGGGAGGCATTCCACATCCACTTGTGGCCCATGGCGCAAACGCTGCGCTTCACGAGGCGGGGATCGGTGATTCCGCAAAGAGTGGCGGCGACCATGTCGCAGTGCTCGAATGCGCTGACGAATTTGCCGCGCTTTTCCGGATTGTGCCGGAGCCAGTGCAGCAACTTGGCAAATCCCCACTCGGAGGAGTAGATTCCCCCGCACCAGTCGATGGCTTTGAGCTTTTCAATTCTGGCCAGTTCTGTAATCAGAGCGGCTTCGAGCTTGGCGCGGTGATCACACCAGAGATAGTAGTCGTCGAGAGGAACCATGCCTTCGCCGACGGGGATCACGCTTGAGCCTGTCGTGTCGAGCGCGATGGAGGCGATCTGGTCGCCTGGAATGCCCGCTGACTTGACTGCCTGGCGCGTGGCGTCGGCCAGAGCCCGCATGTGGTCCGCGTGGGATTGGGTGGCGAAGTCGGGATCTTCGCGTTTTCGGTGCAGCGGATATTCGGAGACTGCGGACGCAAGAAGCCCGCGCTCGCTGTCGACGATCGAGACGCGGACGCTAAGGGTACCGAAATCTACTCCCGCTACGATAGCCATGTGGTTCTAATACCCGGGCTAAAGCCCTATTTCATTTTTCGCGACTAAAGCGGCCCTTAAAGGGCCGCTCTTCCACGGTGGTTGCCTGCGGCTGTCTATGGGCACGACAATTGCCGTTCACCACAGAGGACACAGAGGAACACAGAGAATCCCTCTGTGAAACTCTGCGCCCTCTGTGGTTCAACGAAGCTTCCGAACCAGGCTCTATGCCTGATTTCCGTGCCAGTACATTTGCCAGCCGAGGTACCGCACTCCTGCCTCGTGGACGGCACCCGCCGTGGTCGAAAAGTTCGCCGCGACATGATGTTCGAATCCGTTCTCGCAAATATAGTGCAGCAACTTCTGCAGGTGCGGAATCTGCACCACGCCGACTCCGCCGAAGGTGTTCAGCGAATCGCTGGTGAATTCTCCCTGGCCGACGTAGCCGCGCATCACACCGGCCGTGTCGTCCGTCGAGAAGCGGGCGAAGCTCATGGCGCCCGGCTTCACTCGTCCGACAACTGTGCCGAACGTGTTTTCCTTACCGACAGTCCCGGCGATGATTTCCTGAAAGTCCATGCGGACATCCTGGAAGAAATGCTTTGGCAGGTTACTGCAGTGGAAGCACACAGCCTTGTTCGGATCGTCGCCGTAGTTATTGTTCCAGTCGAGTAGCGCGCTCGGTGTTTCGGAGGCCAGCGCGAGCGCGTGCATGCTAAGCGTGCCGACGACATCAACTTCGCAAGCCGCAGGCAGCAGCTTGTTGCTCATCATGCTCATGATGGTGCAAGGCACGACGCCGAAGTATTCTTCCATTGACGTCCAGCACTGCACGGCAGTGATCTGCACGTCGGTTTGCTTCATCCATTCATCGACGACGTAGCCAAGCTTGGCCATTTTCATCAGCGCGGCATCGGGGACGCTTTGCGTGGTGACGTACTTCTTGATTTCAGCAAGCTTGCCCTGCACGCCAGGGTTATCGTCCTTCGATTTGGCAATGCGGCCGAAGACTTCCGAGAGGTCGAGTGTCTCGACTGAAATTCCGTTGTTTTCGAGCAGTTTCTCGCTGTACCGGACTGTGTTGAACGCGGTAGGCCGCGCCCCTAGGCTGCCGATGCGCAGGTT
>QIAL01000422.1:3305-15391 GCA_003225535.1 Acidobacteriota bacterium
AACAATGCCGCGCAGCGCTTAGCCTCCTCGTGGGTCTCGACCGCCCCATGCTTGCTGTCCTCCGGACCGAGGACGATCGCATCCATGCCCGCCTTGGCCAGCGCCTGTATCATCTCTTCGCGTCCCGACCTCGCCAACTGATCGGGAAAAAATCCACGGTTCCCGATGATCACGCCCATCGTCATTTTCTTGGCAGCCATATAAATCCTTTTCTCAAATTAAACGTTTTCTCATAACAGAAAATAAACGCAGGGACAGAGTCCCTGCTCAAAACTACTGCTTCGCGGCGTTTCTTGCCCGTTCCCGTGCCGGAGAAAACTTCAACGAATAGATGACGCCCACGACTAGCAGAAAACCGCCCCACCAGATGTTGGCATGCAAAGCGTAGAGCACGACCTTCTCTGCGGGAGGGTACATGGCCTCGTAGATTCCCCTGGCGAAAATCAGGGCTCCGTTCACACCAAGGCACAACCCCACAAAAAACCAAATCGACAAAGATCCGCCGGATTTCATATGTCGCTCCTACCAGAAGATGATCTGCAGAATCACGAACGCGACCGCCACAATTGCGCCCCAAAAAACTGGGCTATGAAACATAGATACGTGATCGTCTTTCGGAATCGGCGTCAAGCCATAAACCAGGTCTTTCAACTCCGATTCCGGCTTGGGTTTTGTCAGGTAGCTGACGACGACGGTCACGATCACGCAAATCAAACAGCACCATAGAGCGCGGAACATGTTCTGCGCCTGGTCCTGCGCTTCCATGGAAAGCGCTACGTACCGCACAGCCCCCGGGTCGAGTTTGACCCAGACGTACATACCGACGGAAGACAACGTTCCAGCCAGCAGACCCGTCCAGCCACCAGCCGGCGTGGTGCGCTTCCAGAGCATGCCCAAAATCACTGTGCCAAACAGCGGCGCGATGAAGAAGCTGAAGAGCGCCTGGACATAGTCCATGATGCTCTGAGCCTGCATCACCAGAAATGCCGTTCCGATGCTGATGATTACTCCGATCACAGTCACCCAGCGACCCATCCTGACTTTAGTTTCATCTGAGGCGTTCTTGTTGATCAGGGTCGCGTAAATGTCATACGTCCAGACCGTGGTGAAGGCGCTCACGTTGCCCGCCATGCCTGACATGAAACCGGCAACCAAAGCGGTGATGCCGAGGCCGAGCAGGCCGGGACCGCAGTAGCGCGCCAGCATCAGAGGCAGAACTTCGTCGTATCCGTGCAGCCCCTGCGCTTGTCCCGCGGGGGACCAGGCGAGGTCCGCTGGCACGAGGCGCAGCAGTTGTCCCTGCGGATCGCGCAGAAGCGCCAGGCCAAGCAGGCCGGGAAGAATGACGATGAGCGGCACCATCATCTTGAAGGCGGCTCCGATGATGGGAGCGAGTTTGGCAGAGCGCAGGTCTTTTGCGGAGAGAACGCGCTGGACGACGAGGAAATCCGTGGTCCAGTAGCCCATCGATATCACAGCACCGAGCCCGAACACAATTCCGACCCAGTTGATGCCCATCGGATTATCGGTAAAGGTGCCCAGCGTCGACCATGCGTGGGTATACGCACCTGGGTTGGCCACGTGCTGTTCCGTAAGATTCTGGAGGATCTTAGCCTTGAGCCCGCTCCAGCCGCCTGCCTCTATCAATCCTAGAATCGGTATCAGCAATGCTCCCGCCCAGATCAGGAAGAACTGGAGAACCTCATTGAAGATCGCCGAACGCAGACCACCGAGGGCCACGTAAATCATTACGGTGATCGATGAAATCAGGATGCTGAAGGTAATGTTCCAGCCCAGGACAACGCGCATCACGACGGCCATCGCGTACATATTGATGCCGCTCATCAACACCGTCATGAATGCGAATGAAATCGACGAGATGGCCTGAGCGCCCGGACCGTAGCGAAGCTTGAGATATCCCGGAACAGAGTGAGTCTTGCAGATGTGGTAGAAGGGCATCATCACCAGAGCGAGAAAGAGCATCGCGGGGATGGCGCCGATCCAATACCAATGAGCCGCGAGGATTCCGTACTTGTAAGAATTGCCGGCCCAGCCCATCAATTCGAGCGATCCCAGGTTCGCCGAGAGGAATGCCAGGCCTGCGACCCAGGCCGTCATCTCGCGCCCGGCCATGAAGAAGTCTTCGCCCGTATTGGCTTGGCCCTTCAGGTAGAGACCAATACCAAGCACCAGGGCAAAATAGAAAATGATGATAGCCAGATCGACTGGCGACAGATGCACCAGCGTGGAAGAACTCAGCAGCAGAGCAAGATTCATTGTGTCTTGACCTGTCCGTAATAGGCGTTGCGGCCGTGCTTGCGCAAGAAGTGCTTGTCGTGCAACGCGCGGGCAAGCGGCCGGGATTCAGCGTTGATCAGAAGCGTGTGCGATGCCATGCGGGCAACGTATTCGAGAATGACGGCATTGTGAGCGGCATCGGCGGCACTCGGTCCCCAACAGAAGGGAGCGTGGCCAGCGACCAGTACCGCCGGAATTGAGTCTGGATCGAGTTTGGAGAACGTGCGGCAGATGGCTTTTCCAGTCTCGAGTTCGTACTCGCCTTCGATTTCCGAGGGGGTGAGGGTTTCGGTCACCGGAACTGGTCCGTGGAAGTAATCGGCGTGGGTGGTGCCAAAGCATGGGATCGGAGTTTCCGCCTGAGCCCATGCGGTAGCAAATTCCGAGTGCGTGTGCGCGACTCCGCCGATGTTCGGAAAGTGCCTGTACAACTCGAGGTGCGTAGCCAGATCGGAGGATGGGCGAAGCTTGGTTTCTACCAGCGTACCCTCAAGATCGCAAACAACCATGTGCTCCGGCTTCAGTTCCTCGTAAGGGACGCCGCTGGGCTTGATGACGACCAGGCCTTCATTGCGGTCGATGCCGCTGGCGTTGCCGAAGGTATATACAACCAGCCCGTGACGGACTAGTTCCAGATTGGCCTCGAGCACCTGTTCGCGGAGTGTCTTAAGCAGCATGGGACAGATTGGGACCTCTACGGCCTGAGACCGATCAGGAACACTTTTCGCGTAAACGTTTACGCACGGAACATTAAACGGGCGTGCCCTTCTTTGTCAAAGTGTTTGCGCAGCAGTGAAGCAAGGACTCGTCAGGCCCAGGTTCGCACTCCGATAAAGCCCCAATACACCAGGTAGGCGGTCGCGATCAACAGAGCAGCAGACGCAATGATGGAGAACCTCCGCACTCCTCTGCGAACAGCGGGTGCCGGACTTTGCCAGGAGTAGAACGCGCTTGCGATCGATGTCACGGCGAAAACCAGAGTTAGCGCCCAGAGCGTGGCAGACCAGACGGTGAGATTTCCCAGGCGGCCAATCAAGTCATCGCCGCAAAGGATGACTAGCCCCACGATCGCGACCAGGCTAAGCACGGCAAGCAATGGCCACAGACGCAGGGCTCGCTCAGCAGGACGGCGGCGCCGCTGGCTGATGCCGGCAAGTACCCAGAAGGGCGCATACAGAACAATCGAAATAACTGAGAGCGCCACAAAAGCTGTGGCGAGAATTTCTCCACAGGCCATCCATGAGGGAATCTTCTTCATGGTGGTTTCTTCCGCCTGAATAAATCGGCCCTCTGGATTGACGCTCAGCAATTCAAGCGTGGGAACGGGGTCCGGAGCGTCGTCCTTTGGCACGTGGCGAAATTGAGTTCCAGTAACGGGCAAAAAGGTTTCGTTCCTGCGCAGAGAAGAGATGACGAGTTTGCCATCCTGGAAGTGGATCCTACTCAGGCGGAGCAGTCGTTCGAGAAAGCGGAACAGTTCAACGCGTGGCGAGTCCGGTTCATACCAACCGCTGTAGTCGGAGGCGTTCGCCGGCAGTGCTGCAACGGGTGGTAGAGCCGGCTTCTGCAGCTTGTTTCCGATATAGGCGCGGATCGCTTTGCCGACTTTTTCGAAGGCATCGCCGCTGCCGCTGTTGATGCTGAAAAAGTAGCCGACGCCATAGTCGGCCATGTAAGCCATCTCGGTCAGGCCACCGTCCACACCGCCATCGTGCCCGTGATAAACGAAGCCGTCTGCGACGGTCGCGTAGTTACTGAGGCCGTATCCGATCTTCAGGCCGTCTTTAGCGGCCCAGGTACTGGCAGGAATTTCCATGCGGTCGATATCAGCCGCGGAAACGATCTGCTTTCCCCCGACTGCGCCGCGGTTTAGATAGAACTGAACGTAGGCGGCCATGTCATTGGCGGAAGCATTGATCGATCCGGCCGGGCGCAGCAGGATGTGCCAATAGGTGTAAGGAGTTTTGCCATCGGAGTGATAGAGAGTAGTTGCCATACCCGGCGCCGGTTCGAAGTAGGTGGCGGTCTTCATGCCGATTGGGCTAAAAAGGTTCTGTTGCACGAAATCTTCGAAGCGACGATCGGTGAGTTTCTCCACGATGTAAGCGGCGACGGGAGGACCGGCGTTGCAGTAGGCCATGCGCGTCCCCGGCCGCCAACGCGAAGTTCGGGAGTGGTGGTCGTAGTCGAGGCCCTCGCGCACGGTCATTGTGTCCGGCGCCTGCTTCGCGTATTCGCGCAGGTGGATGTCGTCCCAGCCGGTGGTGTGTTCGAGCAGGTGAACGACGCGGATGGGATCCGTCGATCCCCAGCGATTTTCGAACCATACCTCTGGAGCCAACTTGTGTATGGGATCGTCCAGAGAAAGTTTTCCCTGATCGGCCAGCATGAGAATCGACAAAGATACAAATGCCTTCGAAGTAGATCCAATGCGGAACAGGGTGTCCGCTGTGTTGGCGCGATTCGCCGCGACATCCGCCAGACCCAGGCCCGCAACCCATTCCGGGCCATCCTTGTGAACGATCGCTACTGAGATTCCGGGAGTGTGAGCATCTTTCAGAATCTTCTCCAGTTGCTGGCGAAGTTCGTCGATGGATTGTGCCGGGTTTGGCTTCTCGTCTTTCTTTTCGGCTGCGACGCCGGCGGGAAGGATGATGAGGAAGAAGAAAACGGCCGAGATGATCCTTTTCACCGTGCGGTCCTCCGCGTGAGATAGACAGGGACGGATCATCTTACGTCCGAGAGCCTAAATCTGGTAGTCGAGATCGTCCATGACGCGCTGCAGGGATTCAGGCACCGGCTCTGTAACGTTCTCCGTGCCTTCCAAATGCTGGACTCGTTCGCGGAGTTTGTTTACTTCGCTTGCCACTGACGCCAGGGCTTCGGAAAGAGGATCGTTGATCTGCTTGGGATCGGTGATGACGACGCGTTTGCCTTCCCGGAAAACAATGTGGCCCGGGACGCCAACGACAGTCGAGTTCTCGGGAACATTGCGCAGCACAACCGAGCCGGCGCCGATGCGGCAGTTCTTGCCGACGATGATGTTGCCGAGAATTTTTGCGCCTCCGCCCACGACGACGTTGTCTTCCAGCGTGGGATGACGCTTGCCGTGTTCCTTGCCGGTGCCTCCGAGAGTGACGCCCTGATACAGAGTCACGTCATCGCCGATGACCGAGGTCTCGCCGATCACGACTCCCATCCCGTGATCGATAAACAGGCGGCGACCGATCCTCGCACCAGGATGAATCTCGATGCCGGTCAGCCAACGCGCAACTTCAGAGAGCCATCGCGCGAGCAGGAATAGACCATGATTCCAGAGCCAGTGGTTCATGCGATAGAACCAGACGGCATGCAGGCCCGCGTAGCAGAGTAGAACTTCCAGGCGGGACTTGGCCGCGGGATCGTGATCCATCACGTTGGTCACGTCTTCGCGAATTAGCGATAGCAGGTGAGGCATGAGAGTTCATCAGGCCGGCGGAAGTTCTACGGTTGGAATCTGCAGCGCCTTTTCCCGTAGCTGCCACTTTCAGGGCGGCGACGACCGCGGCTCCGGAGGAGATGCCAACAAACAGTCCTTCCTCGAGCGGAAGCCTGCGCGCCATGGCGATCGCTTCGTCATTGGTTACAGTGACGACTTCGTCGATGTACTCACGGCGAAGAATGCTGGGAACGAAGCCTGCACCAATTCCCTGGATCTTGTGTGGCGACGGCTTTCCGCCGGACAAGACGGGACTATCGGTAGGTTCCACCGCGACTGCTTTGAACGATGGCTTCTTCGGCTTGATGTACTAGCAAACGCCGGTGATGGTGCCACCGGTGCCCACGCCGGAAATCAGGATATCAGCGCGGCCATCCGTGTCGTTCCAGATCTCAGGGCCGGTGGTTTCGAAGTGAATCTTGGGATTTGCGGGATTGTCGAACTGCTGCAGCATGTAGCCGTTGGGAGTGTTGCCCAGGATCTCTTTGGCCTTGAGAATGGCGCCAGTCATTCCACGCGGCCCGGGTGTGAGAACGATTTCAGTTCCGAAGGCGAGCAGGAGGACACGACGTTCCAGACTCATCGTGTCAGGCATCACGATGATGAGTTTGTAGCCCTTCACGGCGGCGACGAAAGCGAGGCCGATCCCGGTGTTGCCGCTGGTCGGTTCGATGAGGACCGTTTTGCCGGGTTGAATCTTTCCGGCGCGCTCGGCTTCTTCAATCATGCTGACGCCGATGCGGTCTTTGACGCTGTCCAGAGGATTCTGGCTCTCGAGTTTCGCCACGACCTCCGCAACGCAGCCTTGGGTAACTTTATTCAGCCGGACCAGCGGAGTGTTGCCGATCAACTCGGTGACGTCTTTCGCGATCTTCATGTCTGCCTCTTTGGTTCAGAATAGCCGATGCGGCAATACTACCAAGATGGTAGACATGGTAGGCGTTAACCAACGCGGAGGAGAATACATAATTGCAGTTTTCGTCTAGGCGACGCGACCCGGAACGGACCTCGGCCAGGCGCCGTCTGTGTAACTTTTCTGGATCACTTTCGTACTGAGAAAGCCAATCCGAGCGAAGAAATCCAAAGCTTCAACTTGCCTACTGCTGATCGAAACATAGCGCAACAGATCATAACAAAACGTTTCATCGCGCAGAGATTCTCAGAATAAATCTCCAATTAACACCCCGTAGTTTCAATAGCTTACGTTGAGCATCAACGAAATTTCATATCGCAACAATTTCAACTTGTTTTTGTTATATCGCTGGTGATAGTGTGTGCGACCTATCAGTGCTTTTCAGTGCTTTGGGGATCCTTTCGGGACATTCAACAGATTGGTACGGGTCTTCGCGACTCATGATCCAGCCTCGTTCCGAGTCCCGCGAGGAATAGCAGTTTTCGCCTGTCTCCCAGGCGATAGATCTTTCCAGGAGGCTGTGCTATGGGCATCCGTCAGGTCTCTGCTGTTTTGTTGACATTGATGTTCCTCTCGACCGCGCTATTCGCGCAGAGCGCGTCCACTTCCACTCTAACCGGCGATGTTGCCGATCCGGCAGGCGCCGTGGTCGCCGATGCAATCGTTCAATTGACCGATCTTGCCACGAATGCAACCCAGATAACCCACACAAACGCTTCCGGGCACTACAGTTTCCCATCGCTGCAGCCCGGCAATTACCACATCGTGGTCAGGAAGGACAAATTCCGACAGACCACGATCGATCTGACCGTTACTGTGGGCGTAAACGTCGCACAGAATTTCAGGCTGGAGATCGGCGCTCCAAACGAAATCGTGGAGGTTCACGCGACGGGTCAGGAGTTGCAAGTCACTGATGCCAGCGTGGGCAACGTGCTCAACGCGAACAGTATGGAGAATTTGCCCAGCCTTAGCCGTGACGCTGCCGCTTTGCTGCAGCTTCAGCCCATGTCGGCTCCCTCGTACAATTCCGAAGTCCGAGGCGCAGGAGAGGGCGACACTACGAGCGGCGGAGTGGCTGGAGCGCTTGCCGATCAGAACACCTTCAGCCTGGACGGCGGAGATGCCACCAGCAATACTGAAGGCGACGCTGGGTACGCGAATGGCTTCGAGGGCACAAACCGCGCGGCCGTTCCGACGCCAGTGGAAAGCATCGAAGAATTCCGCGTAACCACAAACAATTCAAATCTGTTTTCACGCTCCTCCGGCGCCGAAGTGCAGATGGTTACCCGCAAGGGAACGAATGGATGGCATGGTGCCGCGTACGAGTACAACCAGAATACGGACTACAACGCCAACTCCTATCAACTGAAGCAGGCCGGGCAGGACCGCCCAGTCTGGCAGGACAACCGGTACGGCTTCCGAATCGGCGGGCCGATCCTCAAGGACAAGGCTTTCTTCTTCCTGATGTACGAAGGCAGGAAGTTCAAGAAGGGCACAACTTTCACACGCCTTGTGCCGAGCGATTTATTCAGGCAAGGAATCATCCAATTCCCCGATGCCAACGGCAACCTCGTGCAGTACAATTTCAATCCGGCCGATGGCCCCCTGAGCACGGGTTGTACAGTTTCTGCGACGAATCCTACGGGCGCTTGCGATCCGCGAGGAATAGGTCTGAGCCCAACCATCAGCCAGATCTGGAACCAGTTCGAGCCCGCCGGAAACAACACTTCTGAAGGCGATACCCTCAATACCATCGGTTTCGACAGCACGGTTCCAGTTACGCAACGCGAACACGATGGCATCGCACGCTTCGACTACAACCTCTCGTCGAAATGGAGTTTGAACGCGGTGGCACGTTACGACGTGGCCGACGTTCTGCAGAATTCGCAGATTGATATCGGAGGCATTACCGGTGGAACGAAGGGCGTTCCCAAGTCGACGGACTCCGAACCGGTGCAGCCTCGCTACTATGTTCTGGGACTTACCGGCCGGTTGTCCAACAATGTCACCAACGACTTCCATGTGGATTTTCTGCGCTACTACTGGCAGTGGGCGCGTAGGGCTCCTTTCCCACAGGCTTCCGGGCTGGGGGCCGCCTTGCAGATTTATCAGGAGAGCAATACGAACGGTCTTGTGCCGATGAACGTCGATACACAAAACGCCCGCAGCCGCGTATGGGATGGGAAGGACTATAGCCTGAACGACGAAGTGAGTTGGCTACACGGGCAGCACCTCGTCCAATTCGGAGGCACGTTCCGGCACCAGAACTTCTACCATGTTCGCGACGACAAAGTGGTCGGCGGCCTGGCGGCACCGCTTTACTTCGCCGAGTACACCAGTTCCGATATGACGTTCCCCTCTGACAACATGCCGGCGAGCCTGGCAACCGGTCAGAGCACAAACTGGAAGAAAGCATACGCCGCATTGATGGGCATGATCGATCACACAGCTCAGTTGCTCACGCGTGGTCCCGATCTGACAGCCAATACTCCTGGGACTCCCAATTTCCAGCGCTCACTGGTGGATTACTATGACCTCCACGTCGTGGACACCTGGAGGCTGAAGCCGACCTTGACGCTGGCTTATGGCTTCGATTGGGGTGTACAGACACCACCGTACGAAACCAAGGGTCTGCAGACGATCATGGTATATGGGACCGATCCGCATGCAACCGTCACGTATCAGAATTACATGGCGCAGGCTCAAGCCGCAGCCTTGCAGGGACAGGCTTTCGCGCCCGAGCTCGGCTTTGCGCCTATCAGGACGACGGGACGCAAGTACCCGTCTGATATGGACTGGCACAATTTCGCGCCCCGGTTCTCCATTGCCTGGAATCCCCGCGCTTCGACCGGTCTATTGAATCACCTCTTCGGCGACGGAAAATCCGTGATTCGCGCCGGGTATGGCCGCTATTTCGACCGGCTCAATGGCGTCGGACTCGTAATGACGCCGGCATTGGGCATCGGGTTTGGCAATGGTGTCTCGTGTAAGGGCGTGGATACGACGGGAGCGTGCCTGGGGAAGAACGGTCCGAGCAACGCTTATCGTATTGGCGTGGATGGCAACAATCCACCGATTCCATCCTTGGGTGCCATTACAGCGCCAGTGGTCCCGGGTTTTACTGCGAACGCTAACTCGCCGTATCAGAGCTATGACTTCCGGATTGATCCGAAGCGCAAGGTGGGCGTAGAGGACACATGGACTCTCGGCTTCCAAAGACAATTGGCGGGCAGCATGATGATCGAAGCCGGCTATGTCGGCCGAGTCGCTCACCACTTGTACACCACCAATGACATCACTACGACGCGATACAGCAGCAGTTTCTGGCCAATCCAGGTCTCCGCACTGCGTGCGGGAAGCTCGGCGTCGCTGCTTGTACGGTCAGTCCGCAACCGTTCTTCGAGACGCAACCCGATGTAGTGGCCAATTACGGAGGCACCGCAGCATTTGTCTCGGCTATGGAAAGCGGTGGCGCATTTTCAAATGCCGACGTCACCACCATCTATGACTCGATCGGCCTGAACGGATTCGCCGCGCTGCCGATGGATTCACAATTCCTCGGCACACAGATCAGCACCTCGATGGGAGACTCCATCTACAACGCAGGCTATGTAAGTTTGCGCAAGCAGCTCGGACATGGCCTGATCCTGCAGGGTAACTACACATACTCCCACTCCTCCGATGATGCGGGCTTGGCGCAATCCAACGTTTTCATCAGCCCTTCCGATGGATTCAACCGCCGTCGCGACTACCAAACTTCGTACTTTGACCGCAGGCACGTGATCACTGGTTTCTTCATTTACGACCTGCCGTTCGGCCAAGGTCACAGCTTTGGCGGAAGCAGTTTCCTTAACAAAATAATCGGCGGCTGGAAGCTCAGCAGCGCGGATGAATTGGGCGATGGGTATCTGGATCAGTGCTCGTCGTGGGTTGCTACCGGCTCAGCGGCTTTCGGCACGAACAGTCCGCACCGGCTGGCGGACGGCTCGCTGAATTCTTTCGCCAATCCGGATGCGGTTTACGCTTCGTTCCGTATGCCGTTGTTCGGCGATAAACTGGCCGGCGGGCAAACCTTCCGGGGGATGCACCGATTCAACATGGACTCCGCCCTTACAAAGAGCACGAAGATCACCGAGCGGGTGAGTTTTGACTTGAGCCTGCAAGCGATCAACGTTTTCAACCACGTCGATTTCACGGATCCGGGAATGGACCTGGGCAGTCCGCCACCTAGTCAGGGCGGATCTTTCGGAGCCATCACGACTCAGTACAACTTGCCGCGATTCCTGAACATTGGTGCCAAGGTTTCGTTCTAGGGCCGACAACCACGGCATCCGGGGCTGGATCTTGAGTCTAGCCCCTTTTGTTTTTCCTTGAAAGGATAGAAGCATGCTACCGGTGGGCCAGCCCGTAACCGACAGCACCAGCGGAAGAGCTGATGTTAACGATGGAGACCCAGCGCTCGAGCTTGTGGTGACCTGTCTTGTGGAAGAAATAGCTCACGGATACGACTCCCGCAGTTTCTCCCACAAAGTTGACAGCGAGCCCCGCAGTCGAGCGTCCAAAAATCCGGACCACAGGATTAAGTTCTCGTCCTCCGCCCTGCAGATTGGATCGAGTAATGGCGAAGTCGGCCCCATTCAACGCGGCAGCCACGCAGAAGAGCACTTTGTTCTCACGGTTCCAGAACTTGTGTTCGCTTGTCACCGGCTGAGGCAGTGATACGAACGCAGATGCGTGCTCGATGAGTGGAACCGGCATGGGCGCATCGGGCAGCGGACCTTGGGCTACGGACATCGGGCAAATGCCGAAGATAGAAATCAGAACGAACGCAACTGCCAGACTAGAAGATTTCCCAGGAATCATAAGTACTCGCCGGCTCGGCGAGCAGTATGGAAGGGGCAATCCAACCACCAATGAACCGATTCGGGAATCGCGGCAAGCTACTCAGGAATTGATGCTTAGCTTTTGTTTCTCATTAAAATTGCGATCGATTGTGCACTGTTTTGCAGGGTTGTGCCCGAACGTTTTCTATTTCGGAAGGACTTGCTTTTTGTAGATTGTGCCGCTTTTCATCACAAAACCGACGTTGTTGACCGCTGAGATGTCCGTGAGAGGATCGCCTGTGATTGCGATCACATCTGCCAGATAACCTGGCTCAAGCGCGCCGATCTGTCCTTCCCATCCGAGAAGCTTCGCGCCATTCAGCAGGTCTGCCTGCAAAACGGCGAGTGGAGACATGCCGTACGTCACCATGAGCACAAGTTCACGCACCTGCGTCCCGTGCGGAAACGGGCCAACGTCGGAGCCGACTGCCATGGGGATCCCGGCGGCAATTTGCTTCTTGAACTCTTGCACCTTCAAATCGAGGATCTGATGTTCATGCGCGCTCCGCTCGGG
>QIAL01000987.1 GCA_003225535.1 Acidobacteriota bacterium
CCAAGGCTGCCCTCGTTATCGGAGGAGTTTCAGAGAAGGCCCAGATTCAAAGCCTGCGCGCCGGCTCGGAGCTGGTGATCGCCACTCCTGGACGTTTGCAGGACCTGATGAATCGCAGATTTGCCGACCTGAGGCACGTGAAGGTTCTCGTGCTCGATGAAGCCGACCGGATGTTGGACATGGGATTCTTGCCCGCGATCCGGCGGATCTTGTCGGTTCTCCCCGCGAAACGTCAAACGCTGTGCTTCTCGGCCACCCTGGAGCAATCCGTCGCCGGCTTGGTAAACGACTACATGCGCGATCCCATACGGGTAGCCCTCGGTTCGGTGCTGAAACCGGCCGAAAGCGTGCAACTGACGGCCTACGAAGTGCGGCCTGGTGAAAAGCTTGATGTTCTCCGCCAACTGCTCTACGCCGAAAAAGGCCAGACCCTGATCTTCACCCGCACGAAACGCGGCGCCGAGAGGCTAGCCAAGGATTTGGTGCGCGACGGCTTCAATGCCGGCGTGATCCATGGCGATCGCTCGCAATCGCAGCGGAACGCTGCCCTGAGTGGATTTCAGGAAGGCCGTTACCAGGTGCTGGTTGCCACGGACGTCGCATCGCGCGGCCTGCACGTGGACGATGTTGCCCACGTTATCAACTACGACCTGCCCAAGATGGCTGAAGACTTTATCCACCGTGTTGGCCGTACCGGTAGAGCGGGACTGCAGGGACAAGCCTCGAGTCTGGTAGCAGGAGCCGAGGTGATTGAACTCCGCCACATCGAGCGCACACTCAAACTGAAGATCGAGCGCAAGCAGTTCGACAGCTCGGCACCCGGGCGCCCGATGCGAGTCGTTCAAAACACGCTGGCATCTCGAACCTTGACCGCTTTGCCCGGAGAGGTATTTGCCTGAGAAGGGCGTGACTCATCAACCAGGGGTTTCTCTGTGAGCCCTCTGTGGTCGAAGGTTTTCTCACCACCGAGGACACAGAGGCTCACGGAAGAACCGAGTCCTGTCAATCTTCCCGCAAGGCCTCGACCGGCTGAATGGACGCGGCCTTGCGTGCCGGCAAAAGCGCCGCAACCAGCCCGATGAGTGGCAGCATGAGGAGAACCGAGGCATAGGTCCAGGCGTCCAAAGGATGCACCTCGTACAAGAAGCTCCGAATCAGGCGTTCCGCCGGGAATGCCAGCAGTAGACCCACGCCGAGTCCGATCCCAATTACGATCGAGCCTTGACGAAAGACCATTTGCGCCACACTCTGCCGGGTCGCACCTAACGCCATGCGAACCCCGATCTCGCGGCGGCGATAGCCCACGAGTTGCGAGCGAACGAGCCGACCAGATACAATCCCAGCCGCTGGCTGAAAGTATTCTGGTCGACAGCTTTCTGCATGGTCTGAAACTCGTCGAGGGCGACGCTGGGGGCGACCTCATGGAAGACCGATCGCATCTCGGCGGCAACCGGAACGTTGCCCTTGGTTTTGACGGCGAAATGAACAATCGTCTTCAAGAGCGCCTGGTAGAAGAGCGAAGTTGTTGGAACCTGCTGCTGCGGGAGCATGAGGAACGGTTGAACTTCAGCGCCCACGTTGTGGTCCGCCTGGTCGCCGAGAACCCCGACGATCGTATACGGCTTGAGCATGCCCGTGTCCTTACCTCCAAGCTTGATTTGCATTCCCAAAGGATCCTTCCCCTTGAAGTATTTTCGGGCGAAGGCTTCGTTGATCACCGTTACAAAAGGAGAAGAGGCAACATCATCATCGTTGATCATGCGGCCGCGTACAACGGGCGTCCCGAAGGTTCGGGCGCAGTCGCCACTCACCGCCGTGACCCGCGTCGAACGCGGATTCTCCGGATCATCCGGTTGCCCGACAATCTTGAAATCCGAATTTAAATCCCATCCCGAAAGGGGCGGCGCTGTGATGAGCGCGGCGCTCTCGATCCCAGGCACTCGGCGCATACGCTCGAGAACCGGTTGATACGTGAGAGTGGCGACTGAGGCTGGCGCGTTCGCCGTATCCTCCGAGACGGCCATCGCGGAAAAACCCGCGGCATCGGCGGGCATGGCGGTGAAGGTGGTAACGTTTGCGGTCTCAAAGCCCAGCCGCGCTTTTCCCAGATTCCAGAGCGTGTGGAAGAGCAATCCGGTTCCGACGAGGAGCAACGTCGAAAGAGCGACTTCGGCGGCGACCAGGGCGCCGCTGAGCTTTCCGCCGACTGATCGCGAGCCAACTCCCCGCGAAGCGGCTTGCAGCGCGGCTTGGGGGTTCACGCGGCCCACCAGAAGAGCTGGCAGCAGGGACGACAGCACCGTTGTGAGCGCAGCGATTGCGCCCAGCGCCAGCACAATTGT
>QIAL01000988.1 GCA_003225535.1 Acidobacteriota bacterium
TCATTGTTGTTCCCACGCCGAGTGAAGATCACGGCGGCTTCTCGCTGCAGTACGTCGAGAAGGCCATGGAGGAAATCGGGAAAGCGCTTAGGCAGAAGCAGGACTACCATTTGGTTGTGCTGACAAGCACGGTACTGCCAGGATCCTGCGAATACCGTCTTGTGCCCCTACTTGAGGATGTGTCCGGAAAGCGGTGTGGTCAAGATTTTGGTTTCTGCTACCATCCCGAATTCATCGCACTGGGCAGTGTGATTCGCGATTTCCTGAACCCCGATTTCGTTCTGATTGGCGAGTTCGATGCCGCATCAGGCGAAAGGCTCGCTGCCCTCTACCATCAAGTTTGTGAGAACCGGCCCCAGGTCGCTCGACTAGGTCTCATAAATGCAGAACTGGCAAAGGTTGGGGTCAATACCTTTGTGACCATGAAGATCACGTTTGCAAATATGCTGGCGGCGCTGTGCGAGCAGCTTCCAGGCGGTGATGTGGATGAGGTTGTCCGAGCCATCGGTCTCGATACTAGGATCGGTTCGCGATACCTCAAGGGAGCGCTTGGCTACGGTGGCCCATGCTTCCCACGCGACAACCTTGCATTGGCATACCTGGCGGACAAGTTAGGCCAACGTGCCCTACTGGCTGAGGCCACGGATGAGTATAACCAAAGCATTGTGCACCGAATGGCGGAGCGCATTGCGTCCTTGTCGGTTCGAGGTGCAGTCGCTGTTCTCGGACTAGCCTACAAGCCGGACACTACGGTAGTAGAGGAGTCTCAGGGGCTGGAGCTCGCACGACTACTGGCGGCGAAGGGGTTGGACGTGCTGGTCTATGATGCTTTGGCGCTGGAAAATGCCCGTCGTGAGCTGGGCGATACAGTTCGGTACGCGACGTCTGTGGAGGAATGCGTGCGGCAGGCCGATCTTCTCGTTCTCACAACGCCGGACGTAGAGTTTGCCAGACTCCATACGGAGCAGTCTCCACTGCGGCCTGGCCAGACCGTTATTGACTCTTGGCGAGTGTTGCGCAGTCAATTCGCTAACAACGGAGAAGTGACCTACTTGCCGCTCGGCGTGGGGGACCGCAACGATCCCCTTGTGGCACGGCTCCAGAATCTGTGGGCAAAACGGCTGGAGACGACGGCATGACGCATCTCGGCCAGCCTACGCTCGCAAACGTCCGAGAATATTGGGACCGGCGACCCTGCAATATCAAACATTCGGCAAAGCCAGCCGGAACCGAAGAGTATTTCGAGGAAGTGGAACGCAGAAAATACCTCGTCGAACCACACATACCGGAATTTGCGCAATTTCCCCGCTGGAAAGGAAAAAGGGTCCTAGAGCTTGGTTGCGGAATCGGCACGGATTCGGTGAACTTCGCCAGGAACGGGGCATATCTCACGGCCGTGGACCTATCGGAGCGTAGTCTAGGGATTTGTCGCCAGAGACTTCGACTATGCGGCCTTCTCGCGGACTTTCACTGCGGGAACATCGAGGATTTGAGTTCGTTTGATCCACCACACACCAAACCCAGAGGCAGTCTTGGAAGGGATCCAGAAGTTCTGTTCGACGGACACGGAAGTGCGCGTCATGCTTTACTCCAAATGGAGTTGGAAGGTTCTGTGGATTCTTATGACCTACGGGCACGGGGCTATCTGGAAACTCCAGGAACTGGTGCGCACTTATTCGGAAGCCCAAAGCGGCTGCCCGGTTACGTATTACTATTCCTTTCGAGAGATCGCCCAGTTGTTCAAAGGATTCGAGATTCAGTCAATTCAGAAAGAGCACATCTTCCCCTACGTCATAGAGAAGTACGTTCAATACAAATACGAGCGCGTATGGTATTTCCGCACGTTGCCTGGGCCCGTGTTTCGCTGGCTCGAGCACCAGTTGGGGTGGCACACGCTGGTGGTTGCCAAAGTGAAGAACGCAAGACTCCCTTGACACACGATCTGAATGCGGAATACAAAGTCGTCCGCTCGACTCTCTTCCCCTGATGAAACCACAATTGGAGATAGCAAACCCCGCCTCGGATACGACGACCGCGGTTGATTCTCGTTCGATGTTTATTCCAGATCGTTCCCTTGGCGGCTCGATGGCTAAGCTGTGGTGGCAGTCCAGAACTGGCAGTGTTGTTTGTAGCATTACGGACCAGGCCTTGGCAGCTGGCACCATCTTTCTCGCGAATGTTGTGTTGGCTCGCATTCAGTCTAAGGAAGAGTACGGGCTGTTCGTCTTGGCGTATTCCATTTACACGTTCGCTTCGGGGCTGCACAATGCCGCCATCCTTGAGGCGTACACGGTATTTGGATCAGGCAAATACTCTCAGCACTTCCGGGAGTATCTGAAGGTGATGCTCAGGAGCAACGTTATTGCATGCCTGAGCTTGATGGTGCTGCTTGGACTCGGGCTTGTCGCGCTTCTAGCCATTGCTCCACAGCTGATTTCAAAGGCCCTACTTGGCTTAGCAATGACAGTTGGCATATTGCTGAGCGGTTCGTTTCTGCGCCGAACGTTTTATATCCTCAGACAGCCACATCGAGCGGCAA
>QIAL01000423.1 GCA_003225535.1 Acidobacteriota bacterium
GGCCTTGGCTTCCTGCGTGGCCTGGAATTGGGTGCGCAGCTGCTGGAGTGCGGTCTTCATTTCATCCTCGGTCATGGCAGTCTTGCCGCCGGCGAGGGCTTCGCGCATTCCGCGGACGGCGAGGGCGGAATCGATCGAGTCAGCGACGCCTTGCTTTTTCAGACCAAGTCCGATGCTCATGCCGAGCGCGTAGCTGTTCTTCTGTCTCTGCGTGGTCAGGGGGACCGCGGCGGTTGCGGGTTTGGCCGCGGTGGCGGGCGCCTTCTTGGCGGCCGGAGCCTTGGGTGTCGACTGAGCGGGCTTGGATGGTGGAGTGGAGGCCGGAGCATCCTGCGCGGGAGCGTGTCCGAGCAGCATGGCCGCCAACAGTGGAATCGCCAGAGTGGTGAGCGGTTTATGCATAGAACTGTATTGTCCCATCCGGAGAAGATAACGGCAAACGGCACGATCAATGTGGACCAAATATTACAAATCAAAATCTGCAAAATCTTGGATTCGCGGGGAAGTGATGGATTTTTGGGGTACCCTCCCCTCCCGGTCTATTGGAATCATGCGGTTGGCGGAAAATCTCGAGGTAATCTATGGGGCTCAAGAGCTTAGGGGCAAAATCTTGAGCCGCAGGCACTTAGGTCCTATCGGGTGATTGCTCGTTACATTGCTTTCGCCTTGGCTATGATCTGCGCAGTTGACATTGTGCGCAAGGACAGGTGTCACATCGGAATGTGATTTCTCTCACGGTCGGCTTTGGAAGCCGGTAAAACGTCCAGCCTCGTCGGCAGACTTCAACATCTGTCGCTACCGGCAGTTGGGTTCCCGCCCTTGCAAAAAACGCAAGGACGGGGCACCCACCGTGTGGTTGTACCCCGCGAGGTCAAAGGCCGGGCCACTCTCAGTCCAAAAAACGCGAAAAGGATGGGTCACCCGGCGATCCTACTGGGTTTACCTGATTGCCGAGTGTTTGCGATGTGTTAGCTTCTCGCTGGTTACGATTGGTAAGTCCCTCCCCGGACTATCTGCTGCACAGTAGTGTCACGGCCCGCTGGCCCCGGAAGAGCTGTTTTCGGATATCCGTGCAATTTGCGACCGCTATAACTGCGAGAAAGGTCGTAGGTTATGGAAACTGCCGCTTCGCCATGGGAAAAGTTCCCCTTCGTTCAGAGATTGAGGTTGTTCTCAGACGTCTCTCCGGCTGATTGCCGCACTATCGTTTCTACTGCTCGCGAAAAACGCTTCACACGACGTGAGACCATTTTCTTCGAAGGCGACCCCGCCCGACAGATCGTGCTCTTACTCTCCGGCTGCGTCAAGACCACGCAGTTGGGTTTCGCCGGCGCTGAAGTCATTCTCCGACTGAGTGGAGTTGGCGATATAGTTAGTGGCTTTTGCCAGCCGGGTGCAAACTGCAGCCATTGTTCAACGGCGCAAGCTATTCGACCTTCCACCGCTCTTGTTTGGCAGGCGGCAACTTTCGATAAGCTTCCAGGTCGCTTCCCGGCATTTCAACGCAATATCGTTCATGCTCTTGAAGAACGACTGCAGGAGCTGGAACAGCGCTTTCGCGAGGTCTCCACTGACAAAGTCGGCTCCCGCCTCAGCAGCGAACTGATCCGTCTCTCGAACCGCTTGGGGCGCGCCAGTGGAAATGCGGAGATAGGCCTCTCCCGTTCGGAACTAGCTCAACTGATCGGTACGACGGAGTTCACCGTGAGCCGCCTACTCACCCGGTGGCAAACACTAGGAATCGTCAGTAGTCGTCGGGAGGCAGTGCAGGTTCATGACTTCGCGGCCCTGGCGCAGATCTCAGAGAGCGAATGGCGAAAAAGCGGATGCCCGGCAGGGCCATGCACTGAATTGGCTTCATGACCACGCTGCCAAGCAGGCGGGTGGCCCACCCTCTAACCCGCCCTCTAACATAAGGAGCCAAGAAGGGCGCGTGAAAATGCCCCACTCAAGCCAAAATCGGGCTTGAATGGGCCACCGCCGCCGACAGTGTAAAGACGGCGATTTATCGTCAGCAATCCGTTTCGGCACGGTCGATGCTTCCGGCGTTTTTGACCTGTTGCGCACCATCCCCGTAGGATCAATCGTGCGCGCCTAAGGACCACCCGCCAGGCGTGAGATTACGTGGTTTCAGTCCTCAAGTTTCTTGGACATAAGGAGCGACTACTGTGTCAGGATCGACTGAATCGCAAGGAGGCTTTCTTTCCCGTCGCGGATTCTTTGGCTGGGCCACTTCGCTGGCCGCGGCCCTGGGCGCGGCGCCTCCGGTTTTCTCCACCAAGGGTTTTTCATTGTCGGCATCGTCAGATGGTGAGGATTACTACGCGAAGCTCGGGGTGCCGACGATTATCAATGCCGCCGGCACCTATACCACGCTCACGGCTGCCTGCATGCCTCCGGAAGTTTTGGCGGCGGTGCAGAAGGCTGCGCTGCATCCTGTGCGTTTGCACGATCTGCAGCGCAAGGCGGGTGAATACATAGCGCGTCGCCTGCAGTGCGAGGGGGCGGTTGTGACTTCGGGGGCTTCGGGAGCGATTAGCCTGGCGACTGCCGCTTGCCTGCAGCATGCGAACAACATCAACATTTTGGACATGCCGCAGGCGATTGACGGCATGAAGAATCAGGTCATCGTGCAGCGTGCGCACCGCTATGAGTATGACCGAGCCATGTATCTCTGCGGGGCGTGGGTGACCGAGGTGGTCACGCTCGACGACTATAAGCGCGCGTGCGGCCCAGGCAACGCGGTGATGACTAATTTTTTCAACGCTGCGGAGGACGAGGATGGGATCGCGGGAAGCGCACAGATTGGTCGGGAAGAGTGGCTGCGGGTGGCGCACGAATACAAGATTCCCTGCCACCTGGATGCCGCCGCGGACATGCCTCCGATCTCGAATCTATGGAAGTACACTGGCATGGGTTTCGACCTTGTAGCATTTTCAGGAGGTAAGGGAATACGTGGTCCACAAAACGCAGGCCTGCTGCTTGGCCGGAAGATCCTGACGGACCTGGCCCATGCGAATAATAATCCCGGAGACGGAATCGGCCGCGGCATGAAGGTAGCGAAGGAACAGATTGTGGGCATGGTGGCGGCGGTCGACTGGGTTCTCTCGCACACCGAAGAGTCAATGCAAGGCGATTACCAGAAGCGAGTCGATCTTATCGCCGGTGCCGTGAAGGGCATCCCTTCGGTCAGGACGGAGACGGTGGTTCCAAAGATCGCCAACCATGTTCCACATCTGCTCATACGGTTCGACCCGGCAGTCACTGGCGTCACTACTGGTCAGATCGTCGACGCTTTGCGCACGGGGACGCCTTCGATTGAACTGAACCCGAATACCGGCCAAAAGCCCAACCAGGGCATCCCGGCGGATGCGAACACGCTCGTGGTTGGGGTCTGGATGTTGCAGCCCGGTGAAGATGCGATCGTGGGCCAGCGCATTCGCGCGGCCCTCACGAAAAAGGCGTGACACTCCCCCCGGTCAATTGAAGGAACACGTGTTTTACATAGGGATCCCTCGACTTCGCTCGGGATGACGGAGTTGGGGGCGGCGCTAGTTTGCGCTGAGCGGGCGAGATGCCCGCGGCACAGCCGGCAGGATACAGACGCTACTCGAGGCTTGCCAAAATGGGACTGTGCTTAGAAATTCACAGGCGGTTGTGACATGTGTCACAGCATTTGACGGTCGCGTGGGATTACTCTGACATGTTTTCCCGGTTCCCTCCGAGCAGACTTACAGGATCGAGGTCTCCGCAATGTTTGGGAGAAGTGGTTGGTGTCTGCTCGTGGCAGGGTTGGTGATTTCGGGCTCGGCGGTCATCGCGGGGCAGGCGGGTTCGCCGGGTCGCGTGACGCCGCGGGTCTTGTACGAACCACGATCGGGTGAGATACGCTCCGGGCGAATCGTTCCTCCTTTCCGAGTGCCCCTTCCTCCTTTGAGAGTGGTCGGATTCCCGCAATTCGTTCGGGCGGCTGGAACTATCTTCTCAGGAACGGTTACAAAGATCGAGAGGCGACCGGCAACGGCGGGGCAGTCGGTCGAGACCGTGGCGGTTACGTTTCGCATTGAGAATGCACTGCGCGGAGCTACTTCGGGCCAGGACCTTACGATTACGCAGTGGATTGGGTTGTGGTCTTCGGGACAGCGGTATCGCGTGGGGGAGAGGGTTCTCCTCTTCTTATATCCAGTTAGTAAGTTGGGGCTGACTAGTTGTGTCGGGGGAGCACTGGGACGTTTTGCGGTGGACCGCTCCGGTCAGGTACTGCTCACGGCTCAGCAGCTGTCTGCGTTTCAAAAGGATCCCGTACTGGGTGGGAAGTCGCGCGCACGATTTGGCGACTTCGCCTTGGCGGTAAGGCACGCCGGTGAGGAGGAATGACGCGATGAAAGAGGTGACCATGAAAACCTACGTGGCATCTACGGGTCGCGTATTCCTCCTCAGGCTGGCCTTGGCGGCAGGAATCGTTCTTACGTTTGCCATGATTGTGCGGGCCGGCGGACCGAAGTGCATTGCGGGCAGCAGCTACTTCGATCTCACCACGACTGGGAAACCATTGACGTGGCCGCTGGGACAGATCGTTTATTACACCGATCAGGGCG
>QIAL01000424.1:0-9908 GCA_003225535.1 Acidobacteriota bacterium
TGCTGCGTCGGCATCTGGCGCAGGTTCTCCCATTTGCGGTTGCCCTTGTAATGGCCGAATTCTATGTCTTCCGTATCGATCGCGCCATAGAGTGTGTCGAAGTGGAAGGCTTCGATGTCATCGGTGTTGACGCCAATCTCTTTCCGCCAGTCGTTGAACAGACCGATCCAGTCACTGAATGTCCCGATTTTTGCTACTTTGCCCGGCATAGCCAACCTCTCTCACCACCCGTGGCACAGAGGAACACTTACGAAACCCCTCCGTGTTCCTCCGTGACCTCTGTGGTGATGATTTTCATCCCATATTCAACCAAACTGTTTTCAGTTCGGTGTAATGCTCGATCGCGTGTGCTCCGAGTTCACGGCCGAAGCCGGAACTCTTGTAACCGCCGAAGGGTAGCGCCGCGTCCATCAGACCGTACGTGTTAATCCACACGGTGCCGGCCTTTAATCGTCGTGAAACCATGTGGGCCTTCTTGACATCGCGCGTCCAGACGGCAGCGGCCAGGCCATATGGATTGTTATTGGCGCGCTCGATGACCTCATCGATGTCGTCAAATGTGAGGACCGACAAGACGGGCCCAAAGATCTCTTCCTGCGCGATCCTCATGTCGTTCTTAACGTCGCCGAAAATCGTGGGTTCGATAAAGAATCCCTTGCCTCCATTGACTGACGTGCGATTTCCGCCCGAGACCAACTTCGCGCCCTCGCTCTTCCCCGCCTCAATGAAGCCAAGAACGGTTTTCATTTGCTCCTGGCTGACGATCGCACCGAGGCGAGTCTTCGGATCGAGCGGGTCCGCAGGACGCATCTTCGAAGCGCGGGCCACCAATTTCTCGGTGAAGTCGTCTTTCAACTTGCTTTCGAGGAACAGCCGCGATCCCGCGTTACAGACCTCGCCCTTGCCGTAAAAGATGCCGTTGATCGCGCCTTTCACGGCATTATCGATGTCAGCATCGGCGAACACGATGTTGGGCGACTTGCCGCCAAGTTCCAGCGTCACGCGCTTCAGGGTATCGGCCGCACCGCGCATGATTTCTTTGCCGACGGCGGTCGATCCCGTGAACGCGATCTTGTCGATCCCAGGATGCGTCACGATGGCCTTGCCCGTCTCCGGCCCGCCGGTCAGGATGTTAACGACGCCTGACGGAAAACCTGCTTCGATCACCAGGTCTCCGAGCTTCAGCGCCGTCAGCGGTGTTTGTTCGGCGGGCTTCAGCACCAACGTGTTCCCGCACGCCAGTGCTGGACCCAGCTTCCAAGACGCGAGCAACAGAGGAAAATTCCACGGAACAATCAAGCCCACGACGCCGACCGGCTCGCGAAGGGTGTAAGTGAACGCCGTCTCAAAGGTGTTGACGGTTTCGCCGTGGATTTTGGTCGCGAGCCCCGCGTAGTAACGCAAGACGTCGATGACCATCGGCATATCGACGTAGCGGGATTCGAAGATCGGCTTGCCATTGTCGAGGGTTTCGAGCTCGGCCAGTTCTTCGATATTTTTCTCGATCAGGTCGGCAAGTTTCCAGATGAGGCGTCCGCGCTCGCTGGCCGAGAGCTTGCGCCACAGACCGTTGCGGTCTTCGAAGGCGCGGCGTGCGGCTTCGACGGCACGGTCAACGTCGGCCGGCGATGCTTCGGTGATCTCGGCCAACACCTCTTCCGTCGCGGGATTGATGGTGTTGAACTTTTTCGAGCCGTCGACCCACTGGCCGTCGATCAGCAGCTTGCCGGGTTTTACGCTTACTTTTGTCGCTGCAGGCATTCCTTATCTCCCGAGAAGCCGGGCTTCGCCCGGCGGACGGCCGAGGCGGCCGTCCCCACATAACACCCTGCTATTTTGCTTTGAAGGTTGCCGGGCGCTTTTCTACATACGCCGCTAGACCTTCTTTCGCGTCTTCGCTCTGGAAGAGCAACTGCTGGTTTTCGCGCTCGACCGCCAGAGCGGACTCCATCGGAATCTCCCAGCCCGTCTGCACCGCGCGCTTGATGCGTCCGACGGCCTTCGCGGCCTTGTTCGGCGGGCAGAACTGACGGGCGTATTCCAGGATGTTTTGCATGAAACCCTCGCGCTCGAAGACGTCATTCACAATGCCGAGTTCCTGCGCCTCTTCGAACGAGAACGTATTGCCCGTGACCATCAGCTCAATCGCCTTGCTTTTTCCCACCATCCGCGAAAGTCTTTGCGTGCCGCCGGTTCCCGGCAGAACCCCGAGATTCACTTCGGGCAGCCCAATCTTCCCCGCATCTTTGCGGGCGATACGAATGTCGGCAGCCATCGCGATTTCCAGACCGCCACCAACGCAGTGACCGTTGATGGCCGCGATCACGAGTTTCGGTGTGTGCTCCAGGCGTAGCAGCATCTCGTTGGCGTGCAGGCAGAAGTAGTACTTGAAGGTTGGATCGACGCTGGAGAGCATCTTGATGTTCGCGCCCGCGGAGAAGAACTTATCGCCGGCGCCCGTCAAGACGATCACGTGGACGTCGTTCTCCATGCGGGCCTTGAGGATCGTGTCATCCAGTTGACGATTCATCTCGTAGGTGTAGGTGTTGGCGGGAGGATCGCACATCTCGATCACCGCGACTCCGCCATCGGTGCGATAGTTAACCAACTGCTTCGTAGTTTCTCCGGCTGCCGGTTGCACTGTTGTAGCCATGTTTACGTCTCCTTCGGTCTCTTCAAATATTCAAACCCATTGTCATTCCGAGCAAAGTGAGGAATCTGCTGTCGCCTTCCCACTGCGTTAACGTCCGTCCCCACGCTTCTTTCCGCTCGCCATCACGCCGCGCAGAAAGAGGTCTCCCATTTCGCAGGCAATCGAGTCTGCATCGGCGTCCACCCGCGGCTTGTGCCAGGTGTAGATCCAATTCATCATGCCGAACAGGCTAAGCACCGCGAGGCGCGTGGAGAACTGAAGCCCGCGTTCGCGCTTCAACTCGTCGAGCAGGCCCACACAAATGCGGTAGTACTCGCGCTTGATCGCCGCTACTTCTGCGCCGAAACCGTTCTTCAATACTTCGTCCTCGTGTGAGAGGGCCTTCATGGCCGACTGGTTGGCCAGAAAGTATTCGAGGTGATTGAGGATGAAAATACGAATTCGTAGTTCGGGATCAGACACGCCTTCGAGCCGCGTTTTCAGTCGCTGCACAATCGTAGCGAATGTATGTTTCTGGATGAGATACAACAGCCGCTCTTTGGACTCGAAGTAGTAATAGAGCCCCGCGAGCGACATCCCGCTCTCGCGCGACAGCGGGTTTCAGGAGCCGGTGTCGCAGAGCGATGGTGGCGCGCGGAAATTCGTCTTGCTGTGGAAGGACTCCCCATTAATCCTCTACAGATCATTCGAACGTTCGTTCGAAGAAAGTATACGCCCGTGTGATCCTAATCACAACCCGTCGTTAACTACTTTGATTTCGGGCGCTTACTCGCTGCCTGGTAGGCAGCGCCGAGCCAGTCGAGCGCTACGTGCAGGTCGGTGTCGGATGAGAGTTCGAACGTGAACCAGCGGGTACTGTTCTGGTCAATGGAGCCGATGCGGGGATCTTTCTCTAGCCGTGCCTTGATTCGCTCCGTCACACCGTCGATGCGGAACGCGAGCAGGTTTCCATTTCCGAAGCTGCAAGTGCGGGGAAGCATCCCAAAGATGTTGTCGCCGCGGTAGAGGGCGTTGAAGCCGAAAAACGAGCGCGCCGTGGCACGCGGCCAGTCAGCAACCTCGACAGCGAGCGCCGCGGACCAGGCTTTCATCTGGTCGGAAACGGGTGGATGCTTGTTACGTCGAGGCGCAGACTTCTTCACGGGCAATCCTAGTTTCGAATGTCGCTCAGCAGTTGCTCGATCTCGGATTTCAGATTGGCTGTTAGCGGCAGGAATGGCAGCCTCGCCGGGCCGCCGTAGTATCCGTTGAAGTCCATGCCGTACTTGAATCCGGGGACACCGAGATCGCCGACTCCCTGCGCAGCTTTGGCGATTCGTTCTTGCTTGAGGCGTGCCAGTTCTGCGTCGTCCTCTTTCCACGCGGCGTAGATCTCGTAGCAGGCGGTAGGCGCCGGGCATGCGAAGGCGAGGATGGCTCCGACTGCACCCGCATCGAGGGACGGATGCAGCTTATGCGCAGCCCCGACCAGCACCTGGAATCCCACTTCCTTCTGGCGCGTCTTCATCTTTCCGACTACCGTCACCGCGGATGAAGATGGTTTAGTCTCTTTTGGTCCCGACAGACCTCCCACTTGTACCAACTCGCCGCCATTGCCAGATTCTGCGGGAGTCGCCGACACCAGCATCCGCGGCGTGACGGCCTCGAATGTCTCCGTGACGGTCGCGCTGCGCTTAACGTGACTCGTTTCCTCCACCATCTTCCGGACTTTCTCGACGTCCCCGCTGGATTCCTTGATCCCAATGAGATTGGGATGTTCCGCGAGTTCGATCATAACTTCGGTTGGGATGTCGTAGCCCGTCGCTTGCGGAAAGTTGTAGACGATCACCGGGATCGGCGAGTGGTCGGCTACCGTTCGGTAGAAGGCGAGGATGTTTGCCGAAGCCATCTGCTTCTTGTAGTAGTGCGGCGTGCGCACCATAGCGACGTCATATCCGAGTTCGGCGGCATATTCGGTCAGGCGCAGAGTTTCTATCGCGGATTCGATCCCCGTCCCGGCCAGCAGCACCTTGTTTGGCGCGGCAGCGTCGCGAGCAACTTTCAAAACATCGCGTCGCTCCTGGTCCGAGAGCATGATCGCCTCACCCGTCGATCCGAGCACGACGATACCCGAGACCGGCGTGCGCGAGTAGCGCTCCACGTTGGACTCAAGCTTTTTGTAGTAGACGTTGCCGTCGGGATAAAAGGGCGTGGTGATGGGCGGGAAAATACCGTGGAGAAGCATAGGGTAAGTTTACTGCAAACCATAAAGCACAAACCATAAAGGACACGAAGTATCACGAAGGAACGTCGGGTTTTCCTTCGTGTACCTTAGTGCCCTTTGTGGTGAGAGCCCTTTTTGGCGGCTTTCAGCGATTGACGGCGCGTTCCGCGTGCAATTGCTGCAGAGCACGCACGTTGACTTCTCCCCGCTGCAGCGCCGCGATCCCTTCAGCAGCGGCGCGTGCCGCGGCCAGCGTAGTGATTGTAGGAATCCGTGCCGTCACAGCCGCGCGGCGGATTGCTTTTTCGTCGAACCAGGGCTCTTGGCCGGTGGGAGTATTGACCACCAACTGAATGCGCTGGCCTTTGATAAAGTCGACGACGTTGGGCCGTCCTTCTTTCACCTTGTACACGCGCTCGACATTCATTCCGGCAGCCTCGATCACATCGGCCGTCCCCGCAGTCGCGACCAGTTTGAATCCCATGTCGACGAACTTGCGGGCGACCGGCGCTACGTGGAGCTTGTCGTGATCGGTCACGCTGATGAACACAGCTCCCTCGGTCGGCAGTTTCTGTCCGGCGGCGAGTTGAGCCTTGGCGAATGCCTCCCCAAAGTTATCGGCGACGCCCATGACTTCGCCGGTGGACTTCATCTCCGGGCCGAGCACCGTATCGACTCCGGGGAACTTGCTCCACGGAAATACGGGAGACTTCACGTAGTAGTAGCTGCCGGTGTCGAGATCGGCGCGGCGCTCGACGAACTCGGGGAGAAACTCGCGCAGCTTGCGCCCGGTCATGAGGCGAGCGGCAATCTTCGCCATCGGGATACCTGTGGCTTTGGAGACGTAAGGCACGGTCCGCGAGGCGCGCGGGTTCACTTCGAGAACATAGACTTTGCCGCCTTTCGAACCATTCCCTGAGTTGCCGTTGCCGCGAGGGATGGCGAACTGTATGTTCATCAGGCCAACGACTTTCAATGCCTTGGCCAGCTTGAAGGTGTACTCGCGCATGCGCTCGAGCAGATTCTGCGGAATATCAACCGCGGGCAGCACGCACGAAGAGTCGCCGGAGTGAATACCGGCTTCTTCAATGTGCTGCATGATTCCGCCGATCACAACGTCGTCGCCGTCGGACAGGGCGTCGACGTCGACCTCGATCGCGTCCTCGAGGAAGTGATCGATCAGCACGGGGCGGTCGTGCGAGTACTCGACCGCTTCCTGCATATAGCGGACGATCGACTGCTCGTCGTAAGCAATCACCATGGCGCGCCCGCCCAGCACGTACGAGGGTCGGACCAGTACCGGATAGCCGATACGCTTCGCGCCCTCAACCGCTTCTTCGATCGAAGTGGCCATCACGCCGGGGGCCTGCGGAATCTGCAGATCTTCGAGCAGCTTGTTGAACTGCTTGCGATCTTCCGCGAGATCGATCGATTCCGGCGAGGTGCCGATGATCTTGACGCCGGCTTCCTTCAGAGGGAGCGCGAGATTCAGCGGAGTCTGTCCGCCGAATTGCACGATCACACCGACGTCGGCACCCTTGGAAGTTTCGTGCTGGTAGATGGCCCATACGTCTTCAAAGGTCAGCGGCTCAAAGTAGAGGCGGTCGCTGGTGTCGTAGTCGGTCGAGACGGTCTCAGGATTGCAGTTGATCATGATCGTCTCGTAGCCGTCGTCGCGCAGCGCGAAGGAAGCGTGGCAGCAGCAGTAATCGAACTCGATTCCCTGCCCGATGCGGTTGGGTCCGCTGCCGAGAATGATGACTTTCTTCTTGTCGGTCGGCGCGGCTTCGTCTTCATCTTCGTAGGTCGAGTAGAGGTAGGGCGTAAAACTTTCGAACTCGGCGGCGCAGGTGTCGACGCGCTTGTAGACCGGCGTTACGCCATACTTCTTGCGCAGGTGTCGAACCTTCTCTTGACCTTCGAGACGCCAGACTTGCGCGAGTCGGCCGTCGGAGAAGCCCATGCGCTTCGACTCGCGCAGCACCTGGGCGGGGATCGACTCCATCGGATGCTTTTCCAACTCTAATTGCTGGTCGTTGATTTCTTTGAGTTGGTAGAGAAACCACGGGTCCATCGAGGTCATCTTCGCAAGCTGCTTGACGGTATGTCCCTGGCGGAGCGCATAGCGCACGTAGGCGAGCCGCTCGGGATGCGGCGTGACCAGGCGCTGTGTCAGAATCTTCGGCTCGATCTTGTCGGACCCGACTTTCTTGCCGGTGTCGAGTGAGCGGATCCCCTTCATCAGCGCTTCCTTAAAGGTGCGGCCGATGGCCATGACTTCGCCCACGGATTTCATCTGTGGCCCTAGCGTGTCGTCGGCGCCAGGGAATTTCTCGAACTGCCACTTCGGAATCTTTACGACTACATAATCCAGCGTGGGCTCGAAGCATGCTGGAGTCTTGCGCGTGATGTCGTTGCGAATCTCGTCGAGCCTGTAGCCGACGGCGAGTTTCGCAGCGATCTTCGCGATCGGGAACCCGGTGGCCTTGGACGCTAGAGCGGACGATCGCGAGACGCGCGGATTCATCTCGATGACGACCATGCGGCCGGTCTCGGGATTCACTCCGAACTGAATGTTCGATCCGCCTGTGTCGACGCCGATCTCGCGGATGACGGCAATCGAGGCGTCGCGCACCGGTGTGTACGCCCATAGGATCGAAGTTCTCGATCGAACAGATGATGATGACGTTGTCGGCGGTGTCGCGCATCACCTCCAGCTCGAATTCCTTCCATCCGAGCACCGATTCCTCGATGAGCGCTTCGTGGACGGGAGAGAGATCGAGTCCGCGAGTCAGCACTTCGCCGAGTTCTTCGCGGTTGTAAGCGATGCCGCCGCCGGTACCACCCAGTGTGAATGACGGACGAACGATGACCGGGAATCCGATCTTGCCCGCGAACTCGATACCATCTTTTGTGTTGTTCACCAGCGCTGACTTAGGAACGTCGAGGCCGATGCGCTGCATCGCATCTTTGAAGAACAGACGGTCTTCCGCTTTCTTGATGGCAGCGACATTCGCGCCGATCAACGTGGCGTTGTATTTTTCGAGCACTCCACCGTCGGAAAGTTCGATGGCCAAATTCAGCGCGGTCTGCCCGCCAACTGTGGGTAGCACAGCGAATCCAGCGCCGGGAGACATCTCGCGCTCGATGCGGATGATCTCTTCCAGATACTCCACCGTGAGCGGCTCGATGTAGGTGCGGTCGGCCGACTCCGGATCGGTCATGATGGTGGCCGGGTTCGAATTCGCCAGCACCACTTCGTAGCCTTCAGACTTGAGCGCCTTGCAGGCCTGCGTGCCGGAGTAATCGAACTCGGCGGATTGGCCGATGACGATGGGACCGGAGCCGAGTACGAGAATTTTCGAGATGTCAGTGCGTTTGGGCATTTATGCGGTGTTGTTGTTTGGTCCCTTCATGGCGGTTCCCGCGCGCCCATTCTTGATCCTATTTTGGACCGGCGCGCCGTATAAGGTTTTGCTTTGAAAGGGCACGCCTTCAAGGCGTGCCGTAAAAGGGTCATCCAATTCGGGCTTTAGCCCCTGAGGCGCAGGATCGAGTTCGAATCCGCTGTGCCCGGAGGAGTACAGATACTCTTCCGCTTTTTCGCAGAAATTCCTATGAGCGGGGTTTTGCTGAATGTAAATCTGATGGATCCGGTAATCACTCGCATCCCGAATGCGATGGTCGGAAAATCCCTTCTGCCAAACCTCCAGATTCGAACCAAGCTCCTTCTTCGCTCGGTACGAAAATCCGCCCTTGATGAACTGAACTGCCTTCTCCAGACTCGTAATCGGCGTGAGAAGGACGTGAATATGGTCGGGCATCACCGCGAATTCGTGGAGAAAATACGCTGAACCGCGGTAGTGATAGAGAGTATTGATCAGAAGTTTCGCCCACACCTCTCGAGAGAACAGAGCGCGTCGACCCCAAGTCGACGAAGTGACCATGTACGTCTGGCCATTGTTCGTCGCGTGCTCTCGGATTGGTCTCATCGCTCGACCTCAGCGGCTAAAGCCGCAAATCTTTCCTTGCCACTTGCGGCGCGCCTTGAAGGCGCGCCCTTTCAAAACTCAGGATCAGTTGCTCTGCAAAACTCCGGCGGAATTGTTACTTTTGTTCTGCTTTCCTGTGTCCGCTGTTCAAGGACTTCTTTGCCGAATCTAAAGAGCGGCTCTCTTGTTCGCGTTGGGGAACAGGAATCACTATCCGACATCCATTGCTCGTACGGCTTTACGTCAACATATAGATCGTGAACGATTTCCCCATTGCCAAGGCCAAAGGTTCCCTGAAGGTGCTCAAAGCACCGCACTGGGTGTGAAGGATAGTTTGTGAAGAGCTGAATGCGTGAGGACAGATCCTTATCGATGCCAGCCCTCTTCGTAGTGTCGAAGAAGGACAAATCGACATTGCCTTTGGAGTCCACTGGTCGGCAAATAACCTGTGCAGACAGGGCCCCCAACAAGCCGAAAATCGCTATTACAAATCTCATATTTTACAGACCACTGACCACTACCCACTAATCACTATCTCTTCCACTCCTCCATCATCTTCGTAAACTCTTTGAACAGATAATGCGAGTCGTGCGGGCCAGGCGCGGCTTCCGGGTGATACTGGACGCTGAAGAGCGGCATGTTCCGGTGGCGCAGTCCCTCCAGCGTCTCGTCGTTCAGGTTCCTGTGCGTGAACTCAACTTCGCTCTGCGCCAACGAATCGGGATCGACGGCGAAGTTGTGGTTGTGAGCCGTTATTTCGATCTTTCCAGTCTGCAGATTTTTGACAGGATGGTTCCCGCCGTGGTGGCCGAACTTGAGCTTGAAGGTCTTCCCTCCCAGCGCGATTCCCGTCAGTTGATGCCCCAGACAGATTCCGAAGATCGGCTGGCGGCCCATCAGCCTGCGGATGGAATCGACTGCATACGTGCACGGCTCAGGATCACCGGGGCCGTTCGAGAGGAAAACTCCGTCGGGCTTGAGCGCCAGCACATCCTCCGCCGGAGTCTGCGCTGGGACCACTGTCACCTTGCATCCTTCGCCGCGCAGCTTGCGCAGAATG
>QIAL01000424.1:10099-15852 GCA_003225535.1 Acidobacteriota bacterium
TGCCGCACCAGCGCGCGCGTATCGATATCCGACAACACCGGCACCTTGAACTGCTCCAGATATTCTTCGGCCACCTGCTGCGAGCGCCAGTTCGAGCTGACGCGCGAGAACTCGCGCACGATCAGGCCCTCGATCCACGGGCGGGTGGCCTCGTTGTCATCCTGATTGGTGCCGTAATTTCCGATTTCTGGATTCGTCAGAACGACGATCTGTCCGCAGTAGGAAGGGTCGGTGAAAATTTCTTGGTATCCGGTGATGGAAGTATTAAAAACGACTTCGCCGTAGCATTCGCCTTTGGCGCCGTAGCCTTTGCCTCGGAAGACCCTACCGTCTTCCAGCGCAAGGATAGCCTGCATTCTCGCTCCGAGGAGTGGATTTTATGAATATTAGCAGGGAAATTCGCGGGGAGAAAGGGGAGAAGGCGGTTTGGGCGAGAAAATCTGAGGAAAAACCGGATTGATGAGATTTCGGCCGTTGATCGACTGCTGGTTGTGGCGGCAAGATGCCTCCACCACAGCCGCCGGGTCGGCGGCGCTGCTGAACTACTGTGCTACTGAACTGCCGCCAGGATGTAATCCGTCAACAGCTTGTCGGTCTGCTCGTGCATGCCGCGGGTGTTGAAGTTCGTGCTGGTGATCACCACCGCCATGTCGAGCGCTGGAAAAACCGCCACCTTGTTCCCGCCGTTGCCGCTCATGTAGTAAGCCGGACGGTCCTTCCCGCCGGACTTGAAGGTCTTCAGCCACCACAGATATCCGTATTCGGTCTGGTCGTCGATCTGGGCATGCGGCTGAGTCGATACTTTTACCCACGCGTCGTCCAGTACCCGGCTTCCCTCCCAGACGCCGCCCTTTCGATACAGTTCGCCAATCTTGAGCAGGTCGCGGCTGGATAGGCGCAGACCTCCTCCGGTCTGCGGGATGTTCAGCGGCGAGTATACCCACTGCGCATCGGTGATCCGCAGCGGCCCGAACAGCTTTTCCTGTGCATATCGATCCGTTCGCATGCCAGTCGTCTTTTGGAGCACTTCGCTCAGCACGAAGACCCCGCCGGTGCAGTAGCTGAAATTTCTTCCGTATTTTGGCGCTTCCGCTTTCTCGCCTACGTGCATCCGACCGCGGACCGGTAAATCGAGAATGAACTGGGCCCAATCTTCAATTACGTACATGCGCTCTTCGTTGCCGCGGGAAGAATCGTTCCAGTCGTCGCACTCGAGCAGTGACGACATAGTGAGGAAGTCTTCGACCGTAATCTTGTCCTTGCGGGGATCCGGATTCTGCATCTTACGCGCGCGTTCGGGCAGCAGTTCGAGCACTCGGGCATTGACTCCGCTGAGCTTCTTGTCTGCGATCGCGATTCCGACCAGCGCGCTCGTGATGCTCTTGGTAGCGGATCGAGTGTCGCGCAGGGTAGAGGCGTCGCCGTCGAAATAGCCTTCGTAGACGAGTTTTCCATTTCGGGCAACGAGCACGCTACCGATCTTCTTGAACTGTCCCGCGCGGATCGCCTCCTCCATATCGCGCAAGGGTTTGCCCGACATCCCAACCGACTCGGGATCAGTCGTTATCCACTCTTCGGATCTTGAAGGCGCCGATGCCTGCGAAGTCTGCGCGCTGACCCACACCGCGCATAGCGAGAGGGAGATTGCGAGGAAGGTCTCAGCTGAGTCTTTCATGAGCAGTTCCGTTAGTCAGACGCGACAAGAAGGAAAAGGTGTGAAGTTACCGCACTCGACCCAGCTTATCCATGGGCCAGTAGCCGAACACGGCTTTGCCGTAGATAAAGCTCTGGTTCACGGGGCCGAAGTTGCGGCTGTCGTCGGACATGGACCGGTGATCGCCGAGCACAAAATACGAATTCGCAGGCACCACCACATCCGACAGGGTCCGCGCATCGGTGTACTCGGGAGGGACGTAGGTCTCGTCAAGCGCCTCGCCGTTCACATAGACCTGTCCGGAGTCGATGCGGATGCGATCGCCGGCCATCCCGATCACGCGCTTGATATAGCTCTTAGAGGGGTCGTAGGGGTATTTGAATACCACGATGTCGCCGCGTTCGATCGGCTCCAGGCGGTAGACGAACTTGTTGACGAAGATGCGTTCCTGGTCAACCAGCGAAGGCATCATGCTGGTGCCTTCAACTTTCACCGGCTGGTACAGGAAAATAATGATGAAAGCCGAAATAGCGAGGGAAATGACCAGGTCGCGCAGCCAGACACCGAATCCCGAGCTCACCCGAACCGGTGGCAGGACGGGAACGGGCGCCGCAATAACCTCGGACGGAGTGGCAAGCGCCATCTCGCCCGCGGAACCCGGATCTGCAGAATTCCCCATAGTGCTGCCCTATTGTATACAGAACCTGTCCGCGAGGCGCGAGTTGTCTTCATAGTTACTGAGTTACCGTCGTTTACTCAGCGCTCTCTGCGGGTTCCTCAGCCGCCTCTGCGGCTAAGCTTTAACGCCGAGAACGCCGAGACGTCGCGCAGAGGGAGCGGAGAAAATCGAAAAATTGAAGGGTACCTCCGGTGTTCGGCGGCAACGCCTTTTCAAACGATTCGAGTTACAATATCCGAAACTCAAGGGGAGTTCTGATGAAGCTTGGCCTATTTCGAAGCAAGATTGTCTATCGCAGCCTTACGGTGGTGTTCCTTTTTCTGGTGACCCTGACCGTGTCGGCGCAATGGTCGTCACCGCAGGAAGAGGGGGGCGTTCCCGCCTACAATGCGGCTCCTCCGCCAAAGGGCACTAAACTGCCGCCGATTCTTGGCAAGTCCGAGCTGTGGGGCGCCGACGCGCAGAGTCCATACCAGACGCACGCCTACGAACTAGCCGCCAAGATTCCCAACGTGATCCATCAGCAGCCCTGTTACTGCTACTGTGACCGCATGGGACACAACAGCCTGCATAGCTGCTTCGAGAACACGCACGGCGCGCAGTGTGCAACCTGTTTGAAGGAGCTGTACTACTCGTATCAGCAGCACCAGAAGGGCAAGACGGCCACCCAGATTCGCGCTGGAATTATCAAAGGCGAGTGGAAGCAGGTCGATCTGCAGGCAGCTGCGTCGATGAATTAGAACCGATCGACAAGTACTGGTTTGCGAGGCCGCAGCCAAATTGCGCTTCTCGGAAGCAGGTACGCGGTACGCGGTTCTGTCCCTGCCGTTGCCCTCCACCCACTCTTTGAGTGATACTTTATAGCTCGGGTAATAAGCGCACTTGTAAGGAGTTCGCCATCACAAAGAGCACAGGAAGAGTCTTACACATGGCTCAGAAAGCTGCCCCCAACAAGAAGACGGTCACCGAAGATCCGCGTTATGTGCAGGCCCTGCAGAGTTATGAAACCGGTCTGCGCGCAATGCAGGAGCACAAGTTCGAAAAGGCCAAACCTCATTTTCAGAAGGTCATGGCGGGACCCAGCAAAGAACTAATCGACCGGGCCACGGTTCACCTCAATATCTGCAATCAGCACCTGGACCGGCCCTCCAGCAGCCAGTTCAAGACGTCGGAAGAACACTTCGACTATGCCGTCTCCCTGATGAACGTCGGCGACTACGTGGGCGCGCGCGAGCATCTGGATAAGCTGCTCAAGCAGAATCCCAAGGCCGACTTCGTGATCTACGGACTGGCCGCGCTCGAGTGCCTCACCGGCCACGTCGAAGACTCGCTCCGCCATCTCGATGAAGCTCTCCGTTTGAATGCTCAACTGCGCTTCCAGGCGCGAAACGATTCGGACTTCCAGAACCTGGCCGAGGATCCGCGTTTCACGGAACTGCTCTATCCAGATCCCGGCGCAGATCTGGAATCCGACGATTCGATTGGCGAAGAGGAACCGGTCTAGCCCCGAGTGCGAGGACGTCCTTGATGGAAACCAGACCAGCCGGGTTGGCAACGCGGGAGAAAACCGCGCGAACCCGGGATGTGCGCGTCGTGGCCATTGGCGGTGGGACAGGACTCTCCACGCTGCTGAAGGGCCTGAAACGCTTCGTCACCACTCCGGCTGATATTTCTGCTCCTCGTCTCGGGGCGCCCGTCATTCGCGATCTCTCAGCGGTGGTGACGGTTAGCGACGACGGAGGCTCGAGCGGCCGGCTGCGGAAAGAATTCAACATGTTGCCGCCAGGCGACATCCGGAATTGCATCGTGGCCCTGAGCGAAGACGAGGCTCTGCTCTCGAGACTCTTCCGGCATCGTTTTGATAAGGGATCGGGTCTTGAGGGGCACAACTTCGGCAATCTTTTTCTGGCCGCGCTGACGTCCCTGACTTCGGATTTCTCCGAAGCTGTGCGCCTTTCGTCCGAAATTCTGCTTACGCGCGGCCACATCTATCCCGCGACTACCTCAAACATTGAACTGGAAGCGCTGATGGAGGACGGCACGCGCGTCCGCGGTGAAACCAACATCACCGCCAGTAAAGGACGGATCCGAGAACTTTTTCTCGTTCCTCCGGATGTCGAGCCGATGCCGCAGACTTTGGAGGCGATCGCCAGCGCAGACCTGATCACGATTGGACCGGGATCGCTTTTCACCAGCCTGATCCCCAATCTTCTGGTGAAAGGGATTTCCGAAGCCATCGTCGAATCGAAAGCCACCAAGGTTTACATCTGCAATCTCATGACGCAGGCCAACGAGAGCCTGGGACTGACGGCCGCGGACCATATCCGCGCATTGAACAGTCATGCGAAATGCCAGATTTTCGACTACGCCCTGATCAACCGCACTTCCGCGTCAGAGGAAATGAAAGCGAAGTACGCGACCGAAGGCGCCTGCCAGATCGTGAATGACCTCGAGGCGATCGAAGCCATGGGCGTGATACCCGTCCTCGGCGACTACATGGAGGAAGCCGGCGTGGCTCGCCATAACTTCACGCGAGCCGCCCACGACGTGCTGGAACTCGCGATGGAACTTCCCCGGGAAGCACGTCCACTGTAGCGTCCGTTCGCAGTTCGGCTCTCCCGCACACGTTGTCGTTGCGCGTGCTGTTCCTGTATCGTGATCCTTCCTTACATCCATATGGGCCTAGGCAACGGAATCATGCGCAATTCCCTGCTCCTTCTCTCTGTCCTTCTAACCTCGGCACTCTTCTCTGCCGCTCAAGCGGCTCCGGCGAAAGGCGGCCAAGAGGTTCAGATCTGGGCGGGCGGCGGACATTCCGTAAGTGGCGGGCGCGGCCATATCGGCGTCCTCAACGCGGGCTTGCGCTATGGATGGATCCTCACAGACCCACACCTTCCGGGATTTTTGCGCGGCCGTTTTGAGTACGCCGTCGACGCTGTTCCAGTGTTTCTCGCCTTTCAACCTACGAACACCGCCTACGGCGTTGGCTTCGATCCGCTGGGGTTGAAGTGGAACTTTCAACGTCACGGACGTATTTCTCCGTACCTCGAACTGACCGGAGGAGTTCTGTTGACAAGCCACGACGTTCCGCCCGGAACCAATACCGTCAACTTCATGGACCAAGCGGCGTTGGGCATGCACGTTCTCGGCGCGAAGCACAATGTCAGCCTCGAACTGCGCTACATGCACATTTCGAACGCAGGGCTTGCGACGCCGAATCCGGGAGTCAATACCGTGCAAGTACGGCTAGGGATCGGGAAGTTCTTCGGACGACACAATTAACCGATGAGGAGCCGGATCGCTTCCTGTTAGGCGACGATCCGTCCAGGAATCGAGTAGTTGAACACCTGCACGTTATAATGGCGCCCACCCATGCCCCTCGATTCCGGCACAAGACTCGGTCCCTATGAAATTCAGGCG
>QIAL01000989.1 GCA_003225535.1 Acidobacteriota bacterium
GATTGGGAATCGCAACGCAAAGCCCTTGGTCAGACTGTCGTGCAGACGCTCGCACAGTACGCTCCGAATCTGCCGGAGTTGATCCTGACGCATCAGATCATCACGCCGCAGGACCTCGAAGAGAAATACGGCCTCACCGGCGGGCAGATCTTCCACGGTGACCTGGCACTCGATCAGTTCTTTACCATGCGTCCACTGCTCGATTGGGCGCGGTACCGGACGCCGATAGAGAACTTGTATTTATGCGGGAGTGGGACGCATCCCGGCGCGGGTTTGACGGGCGGGTCGGGGGCGAATGCGGCGCGTGAGATATTGAAGGCGTTGAAGGGCTAGTTCGCCGCCCGGGATTCTGTCGACAAAAAGCTTGCACCACAAAGGACACGAAGGTACACAAAGGAAAGCTCTCGGCGAAAAACTTCGCGTTCCTTCGTGTTTGTGGTTGATGATTTTCTCTAGCCATGAAGAACTCCGCCATCCTGCTCATCTCGTGCCCCGACCGTAAGGGCGAAGTCGCCGCCATCGCCGACTTCGTTTACCGTCACAACGGGAACATTCTTCACGCCGACGAGCACGGCGACGAGGAATCCGGCCTCTTCCTCATGCGCGTGGAATTCGATCCGAAGGATTTCGACATTCCTCTCGAAGATTTCGGGAAGTACTTCTCCCCGGTAGCCGAAGCCTTCGCGATGACGTGGCGACTCGCCCATTCGTCGCATCGTCCGCGCATGATCATCTTCGTGTCGAAGTTTGACCATTGCCTGGTTGATCTACTCTATCGCCATCAAAGCGGCGAGTTGGCATGCGAGATACCGCTGATCATCTCCAACCATCCTGATAATCAAGCCGCGGCGGACTTCTACAAAATCGCCTATGCGGTCGTACCATTCACAAAAGAGAACAAGCAAGCTGCGGAAAAGCAGATCCATAGCCTGATTGACGAGCACAAGCCGGATTTCATGGTCCTCGCCCGCTACATGCAGATACTGTCCAACGAATTCGTCAACCGATATCCGCAGCGCATCATCAACATGCGCGGCGTGAAGCTCATCGGAGCGACGAGCCACTATGTAACGGAGATCCTCGATGACGGCCCGATCATCGAACAGGACGTGGTTCGCGTCTCGCATCGCGACACCGTTGAAGACCTCGTCCGCAAAGGCCGCGACTTGGAAAAAGTCGTGCTCTCACGCGCGGTACGATCGCACGTGGAGAATCGTGTTCTCGTCTACGGCAACAAAACTGTGGTGTTCTGAAAGCAACCTAACCAGCTTGTCATGCTGAACCCGGCGCGAAGCGGGTGAGAGACCGTACGACAGTTGGCACCAACGATGCAGTGGGCAGGATCCAATTGCACTGACGACAGCTTGGATATTCCTCTCGCCAGCGTCGACGCCGTTCGGCCCACGTACGGTCCCTCGCACCGACTGCGCCGCTGCTCAGGATGACAAGTCGTTTTGAGACCCGTCACAGAAGTCCATGTACTTCCAGGTTTTCACATCCCCGATCCCTCCAGAATTCCGCTCCGATGGTAACTTGCACCGTTGGTAACCTTTCGTCTTTACTTGGACATGAGTAAAGTTTTATCGAACACACGCGATTGCGGGGGCGTTTTTTGGCCGAAGATCTTCGGTTTGAACTAGCGATTCTGGCGACGGTCCAGGGCTTCTACCAGAAGCTCCTGCGGGATACGCTCGGCGGCGACGTGCCGATTCCGAGCGGTCTCGACGAGGACGCCCTGCGCCATTCGGAGCGTGAGTTGCCCAACACGCTCACGCGGATGTATCGCTGGCTGCACCTGTTGGACATGGCAATTACGCCCGCCATGCTTCGCCAGGCCCTCACTCCCGATACCGATTCTGAAGTCGCCGAAGCTCTGCTGCGCTATTTCGTACGGCGCCGCGAAGCCAGCGATGTCAATCGCGACAAGACTGATCTGATTGCAACTTTTCTCTATCGCCATCCGCGGGTTCCGGGACAATGGGAACAGAGCGGGTATGGCCTAGATGGCGCGCTGCCGCTTTCTCCATTCGAAATTGCCCTCATCGAGATTCTAGCCGACACCGATGTTCCGTCGCTTCCCGAGGAACACGTTCAACTGTTGCGTCGCTTCGACCCGTTTGTCGAGGAAGTCAATCGCTTTCGCGATTTCAATGCGCTGATCGACTCGGGCATGATCGGGCGCGTGCGCGAGTTGAAACAGTGGCTCGATGCGTCGTTCTATCACCCCGGAGTCCTGGCTACAGTTTCCGCCTACAACACGGCGTTCGGAAAGAAGTTTGACGAGTTGTTCGTGAGGGCGCTCGGTGAGATCAAGAATTTCGGCCAGGCGCTCGAGGAAATGGGCGGAACGATTCTCACCACGGTCGATGGCGTAGAAGTCACCGTCGAGCACGTCGCAGCCATCGAGGAGA
>QIAL01000425.1 GCA_003225535.1 Acidobacteriota bacterium
TCAGCAAAGTGCGGTTGAATCCGCGCAATCGTCCGGGCAGAAAGGGGGCGCAGCGGAAAAGTCACCCACAAAGCCGGATGCAGCACGGCCAGAGAGAGTGAAGGTTTCAAGCGGCGTTTCGGCAGGCCTCTTGATCAAGAGGGTCAATCCCATCTATCCCGCCGACGCCCGCGCCGCGCACATTCAGGGCACGGTGATTTTACAGGCGGAGATCACCAAGACCGGCGACATTGCGGATGTTGAGCTGGTGGACGGCCCAATCGAATTGGCGAGTTCTTCGGTGGCCGCCGTGCGTCAGTGGAAGTACAAGCCTTACCTGCTATTGGGACAACCTGTCACGGTCGAGACGCAGATACAGGTCAACTATCAGCTTCGGCCGTGAAACCCTATCTACGAATTCCGGCAGCTGTTGCCATCAGGCATGGCTGTTGAAAGAGTCCTCGCCCGAAATTCAGAAAAATACTTAGGATGCGCTCTTGATTTTCTGGACATGGTATCCCTCAGAGTTTGGCCGTTTGAGAGCAAAAGCCGACTTTTTCAGCAACCAGCAGTCTTCAGTACGGTATAGTACCAGCCAATGTACGATGCACTACGGTTTTGTCCGGATGTACTCTCCCGGCTCAGGGTGTAGGGTCGACGTAACCCTTCCTCGTGCCGTCCGTCGGCCTGTACGTTGCGGCGCGGCCAGCAGCCTGCCAAGGGCCCCGGAGGCTGCATATGTCGCACACTATTCTGATCGTCGATGACAGTCTATTCATTCGAGAAGCCTTGTGTAAGTTCTTCGAGCAAGACGACTTCGACGTTTGCGGAGAGGCAGAAAACGGAAAAGAAGCAATCGACAAAGCTCAGGAATTGCACCCTGACTTGATTCTGCTGGACCTCTCGATGCCAGTGATGAACGGACTGGAGGCGACCCGGATTCTCAAACGGATGATGCCAGAAGTGCCAGTCATCATCTACAGCGCGTTCGCTGATTCTTCCACCGAGAAAGCAGCCCGTTCCGCAGGTGTAAATGCGCTCGTCTCAAAGTCTGAAAACATTTCTGTTTTGCTTGGCAAAGCACACAGCGCCCTGGAACCCCAGGAATTACGAAGGTTCCAGCCTTTCTCCATCAATGCTCACCGGTGGTGAGAAATATTTGGTGGCTATTCTCAAACGGACTGGAGGTATGCGATGATGCACGATCCTCAACTTGCCAGAGGCGATATCTGCCGAGATCCAACGGGCTTGCAGGTCATGGTGGAAGACGTCGACATCTACGATTACGTCCACTTCTCAGTCATTGAAAGAAGCGATTCGGGACAGGATGACGCGGAATCGGGTCAGATGTCACATGTGGCTTTCGCCCATCGCTTCGCTAGGCTGGGCAATGTGTTTGCCTACAGAAAGGCCGCGTAGCTTTTAAAGCAACCCGGGCACAATTCAAACGGCGCGTTCTTGGCGAACCGCTAGGACGCGTCGCTTGGCCAGTTGCCGTCCGAGTCGGGCACGGCGCAGCTCGTGCTTGCAGAACAATCGAACAACTCTGGGAGACAATTTATGCTGAGTGTATATATTGAAAATATCGGTGAAATGGCGGTCATCGAGTGCGAAGGCAGAATTGTCCGGAGCGACGCCGCGTTCAAATTGCGCGAAGCTGTCAGCTCGCAAAGCCAAGCCCGAATCATTGTGCTTGACCTCTCCGAAGTCCTCACCATCGAAGGTGAAGGTCTGGGCATGCTAGTGTCTTTGCAGCCCTGGGCACAAGACTGCGGCATTCGACTGAAGCTGTTCAATCCTCGACAATCTGTGCGGGACAGACTGGAGCATACGGAATCGACGCCAGAGTTCGACATCGTTTCGCTCGAGGAAATGATGGCTATCCTGGTTTGGGCCGACCGTCGATACGCACGAGCTGCATGATCCCAACGCGTCGCACCTCTTGCGCCGAGGTTTGCTGATGACGTGTGCATTTTACCGGCGATACCAGAGGCCACTAGCGAAACTAGCAGACCGGGATAGGCCGCTCCGGTCAACGAGCCAGGGTACTGTCGCCCACTGGGATCAGGGCCTGATTTCCGCAGCCGCTATCTCTTCCCAGTCACCGGGCGGCAACGGCACTCCCCAAATGTTTCGAGGCTTCTCCAATTCGATACCGCAGTGCAGCAGATTCTCAGGATCGACGTACACAACCCGAGCCGCAGATTGCTTGTCAGTCAAGTGGACGTGAATCGAGATTTTCGTTCCAGCGCTCAACCCGATTGCGGTTGCGATCAACGCTCCATGCAGGTTAACGATGATCGTTACGCCCTCACACGACAAACTCCCAGGGCCCTCTTCGATTGCGATGATCACTTTAAGAGGGACGCGAGTACTTCGTCTTGAATCACGAAACCTGGTGGAGGGCATGGGTGGTGGAAGCATACATGCGGCGGACCGCCGACGAAAGCATGAACTAACTGTCGAAATGAGGAGATACACTCCGTCGGAAGTCGCCTATAACCCATTTGGAATCAGGTAAGAACGAAACTGTTAGGCGTTCTGTTAGTGCTGTGCGGTTGTCTTGCCACCTTCGTTGGGGGCATTTACCTGCTAATCGGGGCCATTTCGTCGCCCGCTTTTATGCGCGCTGAAAGAAGCGATTGGCGCAGCTTGGCGATTACCGTCGGCCCCCAACGCGTTTACTCGCGATGTTCAACCAACCCGGCAAAAGCGAGCGTAGTTCTTCCTGCGATTTCTGTCATTCAGTCATGTATCTGCCGTCATAGCTCTGACCGATGAAAGAGTGCCGCTCTTGATGGGAATCGTCCGCAGCGAGAGGTCGCTCATAAAGAGCACGTTACTGTGATCGGCATCACAGCAAACAGTACAGACCATGCGCGAACATCGAGGTTAGTCAGGAACATTGTTGTTCGAATGTTCGTAGCATCGATTATGAGGGGATTTTTCGGCAGCTTCGACGAGGTGTTGCGTGCCATGTGGACGCACAAACTGCGCTCCTTCCTCACGATGTTTGGTATTGCCTGGGGAGTGGGATCGCTGCTGCTGCTGGTTGGATTAGGAGAAGGTTTTCGCGCGGGCACGACGAAGAGCATGGCGAGCTTCGGGCAAGACTTCATGCAGATCTACAACGGACGAGTGCCGGCGCTTGGTGGCAGCCAGCTTTCCTCTCGCCAGTACTACCTGAACTACCAGGACTATCTGGACATTCGCAACTCGCAGTTTGTCCGTAATGCTTCGCCAGTAATCTACCGCGGCGACCTTCGCCTGGTGAGCGAGTACGGTAATAGCAACGGCTATGTTGATGGCTCCGAGCCGCAGTTCTCGGGCATTCGCCATCAGCCGGTAGACCAAGGGCGCGCTTTGAATTGGAACGACGAGCGCGAGCGCCACAAAGTCTGCATCATCGGGAACGAGTTTGTCCGCATATTGTTCCCTGGACACCCAGCCGTAGGTAGCACACTGCTGATCAATGGCGTGCCGTTTGAGGTGGCTGGCACGATGCAGAAGGTGGGTCACGGAAACAATAACGGCGAGAACATGCGCCTGATCATGCCCTATACCACCATGGCTACCTATTTCCCCATGCAGGGAGCAGGCAACGCAAAGGCGGTCAAGTACATCGTCTACCAACCGATTACGCGGGAGCAGCACGAACAAGCCAAGAAGGCGGTACGCAGTATCGTGGCGAGAAATCATGGCTTCGATCCCGAGATGCCCGACGCCTTTGACGATTGGGACTCGATCGCCAGCGCCGAGATGGTAGGCAAAATCTCCGATGCCATGGATACCTTCCTGGGAGCGGTCGGCCTGGTGACACTCGGTCTGGGCGCAATTGGAGTTGTCAACATTATGCTGGTGTCGGTGACGGAGCGCACCCGGGAGATCGGCCTGCGCAAGGCTTTGGGCGCCACTAAACGCAACATCTTGTTCCAGTTCTTTCTGGAAGGGCTGATGCTTACCGGAATCAGCGGTGCCATAGGCGTGTCCGCCGCGTACGTGGCCACCAAGCTATTCGGACTTGTGCCGCCGATGGATGGATTCGAATTGCCTCACATTTATCCAGCGACTGCTGTGCTCGCCATTGGCAGCCTTGCCTTGGCCGGCATTATCGCCGGACTTTATCCCGCGCGGCGGGCGGCGTCTCTTCAGCCCGTGGAAGCCCTGCGACAGGAGCAATGAATGATCCGGGCGAAAGATGTGTTCGCGGAAGCCTATCGATCGCTCAGGAACAACCGTCAGCGAAGTGCTCTGACCATGCTGGGTATGGCCTGGGGGATCGCCACCGTGGTGCTCTTGCTCGCCTACGGCACAGGTTTCTCAGCGGCCATCGTCAACATATTCAGAAGCTATGCCAGCATGTCGGCGATGGGCATTGCGGGCGGACGTACGTCGATGCAGGCCGGGGGAAACAAGGCCGGTACCAGCATCCGGTTGACCAGGGATGATATTGATCGTGTCTTAGTGAATGTGCCGGAAGTAACCCGCATCACTCCCGAATCGTTTTTCGATGCGCCCATCGGCTATGAGGGACGTTCCTACACCTGGAGAGTGGATGGCGGCAATGCCTCGCTGCAGGAAATTCAAAACTTGCAACTGAGTCTCGGTCGTTTCTACAGCGCAGAAGATTTGCAACTGCGGGCGCGTGTCTGTGTGCTGGGCTCGGAATCCAGGGAGAAGCTGTTTTCCGGCCGTTTCCCCTTGGGCGAGAAGATTCGTATCAGCGGCATTCCTTATGAAGTAATCGGGGTGCTCAAGCCCCGACCACAGGAAGGCAGCGAGAACAGCATCAACCGCGTCGTCTACATCCCCTTTCCCACCATGAGCGACTTCCGTAATACGTACTACATCGACATGATCTGGTTGGATTTTCTCGGCTACAACTATGGAGGCGTCGAGAAGTCGGTTCGCAATACGCTGGCAGCACAACACAATTTTCGTGCCGACGATAAGCGGGCGCTGTTCGTTTTCAGCTTAATGGAGCAGCTTTCGCAATTCCGCATCATTACGATGGCGCTGCAGGTGATGCTTGCCTTTATTGGAACTCTGACGCTCGGGATTGGCGGCGTGGGGCTCATGAACATCATGCTGGTGAGCGTAACCCAGCGAACCCGTGAGATCGGGGTGGAGAAGGCGTTGGGTGCTCGCCGCTTCGATATCATGGTGCAGTTCTTGTCCGAAGCGCTCGCGATTACTTTTTTGGGAGGGCTTTTAGGTATTGGGCTCGCCCACATTGTTTCTTTCTCGGTGGGGACCCTCACCTTTTACAGTGCGCTTGCCCAGCACGGAGAGGCGGGCGACATTCGACTGATCATTTCACCGGTCAGTGTATTGGTTTCAACCGTAATCCTGGCACTGGTGGGATTGGTCAGCGGCATGATTCCGGCCATACGTGCGTCACGTCTCGATCCGATCGAGTCATTGCGCTACGAATAGGTCGCGGCTACTTTGTCGCTTCAGTCCACTCCTGCTCCCCGCGTTGAATAACAGCCTCTCGATCCTCTGGCAGAATCCATCGTTGTTTGACGAGTTCGTCCGTGGCTTTCGTGAAACGGGCCATGTAGTCGTCGTGGCCCGCGTAGCGCTCTGCAATCGATTTGCGCGGGTCGCCTGACTTCTCTCGCTCAGCAGCCGTTTTCACAAACGGAACGTACGAGAGCTCGAAGGCGACTCGTTGATCAGGCGCGC
>QIAL01000986.1 GCA_003225535.1 Acidobacteriota bacterium
GCATTCGCAAGACCAGGCAATTGCCCGATTCAAGCTTGGCGATGCATTTCTGATGCGGAAAGATTATTCCAACGCGCTGGAGAATTTTCGCGCGCTGCTGGACAATTACGGGGATCTCCCGGCAGTCAGTAATTCGCTCTTTCCGCAGGCGTGGTACAACATTTTGCGCTGCAGTCTCGAGTTGAACGACTTTGCGGAAGGCTCGCGCGCCATGCTAAAGATCGTTCGCTCCTATCCGGAGAGTTCATTTGGCGATAAAAGCATGCTCCTGCTGGGCCAGCACTTATCGGCCGCAAAGCGGCCTGCCGAGGCGCGAAAACTTTTCCAGCAATTTCAGAAGCAGTTTGCCGAATCGCCGCTTTTACCCGAAGTGGAACTGGCAGTCGCGCGGAGCTATCAGCAGGAGCAGCGCCCGGAGGTCGCCATCGAGAAATACGATCAATGGGTGATCCGTTATGAGACCAACAGTCTCCGGCCACGAGCGGAGTTCGACCGCTCGGTGGCTAATTATGAGGCCGGGCGCGAAAAGAATGCGTTGATCCTGTTTACGAATTTCCTCACGCAGTTCAGCACAAATGAACTGGCGCCGCTGGCGCAGAATTGGGTGGCGGGTGATTTATCCTATCAGGCGCGCCTGATGGCGGGACGCTCGGCTTTCGCGCGCCAGGCCTATCGCGACGCGACCAATTATTTTGTGCCGTTGATCAATGACAATACCTGTCCGCAGGACCTTCAGGCGGGGGCTTATCTTGCGTTGGGCGATACCATGGTTGCCTGGGGGCAAACACCCGTCTCCGCTTCCGCCAGACGCGATTCAGAACCAGTCCGGACTGCTTTTACGAATTTTCAGGATGCGAAAGAGGCGTTCGAAAAAATTCCGAGCGTCTATCCCACCAACGATCTTGTGCCCAGCGCCTGGGGTCGGATTGGCGATTGCTATCTGCAGATGGCGGCGTTCGACGCCAAATATTATGAGAGCGCCATTGATGCCTATCAAAAGGTCATCGCTCATCCGAAAGCGGATGTTCATGCGCGTAGTTTGGCCGAGGTCGCAATTGGAAGTGTACTGGAAACGCAGGTGAAATCGGGTTCGATCGGCGATCCGACACCTTTGCTGACCGCGGCTTTTGACCACTATTACAGCGTCTTTTCGAACAACAACCTCCGGCCAGGCGAGAAAATCGACGTGCCTTGTTTCAAAACAGCTTCCCTGGCTGGCGCCAGACTCGCCGAGGAGCGGAAGCAATGGGAAGTGGCGATCAACATCTATAAGCAGCTTATGGACGCGGTGCCGTCGCTTCGATCCGCTGTGGAACGGAAAATCGAGCGGGTTGAAAAAGCTCGTGCGGATAAGGGATAGAGCGGCTTCATCGTAAACCTTGTCGGCGCACCTTTTCAAAGTTCATCACAACCTTCCGGCTTGCTCAATTTGACTGCCCTTGCTGAACTCCCGCCCAGGGATCTCAATTATGAGCACATGGAGATACATTCAGGATGGCCAGGAGCGCGGGCCAATTTCAGACGAGGAACTGCAACGGTTTCTGGACAATGGCACATTCAATGGCGAAACGCGCGTTTCAAGGGAAGGCTCCAGTGATTGGATCGCAGCTGGCACGGTCGCGGATTTCAAAATTCCCGGTGCTGCACCCTCAACGGGTTCGAACGCTCCGCCCGTGCAACCCCCGCTGGGCGTGACGGGGCCACCGCCGCCAGTCTCAGACGCCGCAGACATCGAACAAAACAAGGTTTATGCAATTCTGGCTTACATCGGATTGCTGTTCCTGGTTCCGCTTTTGGCCGCGCCGAATTCCAAATTCGCGCGCTACCATACGAATCAGGGGATCGTCCTTTTTCTCGCCACGGTCATTACAATGGCAGCTTCGGTTTTCCTCATGATGATTCCGTTTATCGGGTGTGTCGCATCGCTCTTGCCGTTTCTCGTCGGGGGAGCGGCGATCGTCTTCATGATCCTCGNNNGGGCATTATCAGTTGCTCAAATAGCGGCCTTACGCCTCCAGAATTTCCGAAATCACGGTGCCGTGAACGTCGGTCAGACGGCGATTGGCGCCGTTGTTGCGGAAGGTGAGGCGCTCGTGATCGATGCCGAGCAGATGGAGAATGGTCGCGTGCAGATCGTAGCAATAAGTTGGCTTGAGCGCTTTCCATGACCATTGATCGCTCTCGCCGTAAGCCGCGCCGCGCTTGACGCCTGCGCCTGCGATCCATGAAACAAAAGTCCCGCCGTTATGATCGCGGCCAGTGCTGCCCTGGCTGAAAGGCATTCGGCCAAATTCAGTGGTCCAGATGAGCAGCGTATCTTCGAAAAGGCCGCGGGCTTTTAAATCTTTGACGAGGGCAGCAGCGGCTTTATCGGTCGCGGCGGCCATGGGCGGAAGCTCTTTCTGGATATCGGCGTGATTGTCCCAATTGCCCGTGGCGCCGCTCATCCCGCTCCAGACCTGAACGAAGCGGACGCCGCGCTCGATCATGCGGCGAGCGATCAGGCAACTGCGCCCGAAATCCTGGGTCGGTTTTTCATCAAGGCCATAGAGTTTGCGCGTCGCTTCGGATTCGCCTGTGATGTCGAGGACTTCAGGCGCGCTCAATTGCATTTTGGCGGCGA
>QIAL01000426.1 GCA_003225535.1 Acidobacteriota bacterium
GCCTTCGCAAGCGAGTGCGTGAAAAAGTACAACCAGCTGAGCCCTCCTGCGAACAGCACGGCCTCGGCGGCGATTCCTGCGATGACGGCGCGCGCGAAACTCCTGGAACTGTGTTCGAAGAGATATCCGGCAACGAATGCGACCAGGGGATACACGAGCAAGAATCCGCCAGTGACTCCGAACATTTGTGCGACTCCACCAGGGCCCGTCGGATTAAACACCGGAAAGCCCGACATGCCCTCGAAAAGGTACACAACTAGTGCAGCAAATCCTCGCCGGCTTCCCAGCATAAGACCAACGAGCAGCACCGCGAGATTCTGCACGGTCAGAGGCACGGGAGTCAGAGGCAACAGTGGAATGGTGATATGGGCGCACAATGCCACGAATAAGCTCGCCGCCACAATGAGTGCGACCTGCCGTAAGGTATCGATTGTGCGCTCTTGCGGAGTGCGCAGAGCTTGAACCGCCGACCTTGTCATATGAATTTCTCCAGTGCAGCATCAGTGTTCTGCGCGGCGGTTGGTTTTACTCAAGGTTCCGTCGTGCGCGTCGTGCGTCTTCTGCAAATGGCGCCGGAGATGAACGTATAAAGCAATCGCGACACACACTACGACCAGCGTACTGACACCTAGGATCAGGAACCACCAGATCATCCGCACAGCCGATTAGGATAACAGATGGTGAGAGCCGGCGACCGCCGGAAGAAAGGGCCTGTTACTCGGGCTTGCGGGCGGCAGCCAGGATCGAAGCCATGGCTGGATTGGGAGGCGCGGCGAGGCGTTCCACTTTCAGAGCATACAAATTTTTTTGTTCCAAGTCTTCAGCGCTTTTCAGGAGCTGATCGAGATCGTCGTAGATCGATAGAAACCTTCCGGAAAGGCTGTCTGCGCCGCCGGAAGCCAGTTCCATTACGAGTGCCGCAGGGCGCTCGGCGGGCACGGCCAAGCCTTCGTCGAAGATTCGCTTGAACCACGGGAGCCATTTCTTTCCTTCGGGCGAGTTCAGGGAATACTCGCTCATGGCGGTTCTCACCGTACCGGGGGCAATCGAGAACACGGCAATCCCGTAAGCTTTGGTCTCGAGGGCGAGGCATTCCGTGAAGCGGATCAGGGCTGTCTTTCCGCATACATAACTGCTGAAGAACGGAATCGCCATGGTTCCTCCTCCGCTAGAGACGTTAATGATTCGTCCGCGACGGCGGGAAACCATCCCGGGTAACACAAGCCGGGTGCACAAGAGGGGACCTAGGAGATTGACTTCCATGGCGCGCCACCACTCGTTGACCTCGGTTTCCAGCAAGGGCTTCAGAGGTCCTGGGGATCCGGCATTGTTTACCAGCACGTCGATGGGACCGAGTGATGCTTCGATTGCGGCAATTGTGGCTTGAACCGCGACGGCGTCCGTGACGTCGGCAGGGTACGCTAGTGCACGGCCACCGTCCTTCTCGATCACACGGATCGTCTCGTTCAGTTCGTCCGCGGAACGCGAGGTGACAGCCACCACGGCTCCGGCCGCGGCGAGCGATTGAGCAATCGCGCGGCCGATGCCTCTGCCTCCGCCGGTCACAAGAGCAACCTGATCTTTCAGACGCTTTGTTTGAGATGCTTGAGTCATCGAAAAACGCTCAGTTGAGTCTAACGGGCTTGCTGTTCAGCCCGCTTCTGGCGCATGGTTTCGACGCGCTTGATCATGAACTGGAGGCGGTCGCGTCCCCATTTTGTATGAGTAACGGCGGTCTCGACGTCTTTGAAGGCGTTGGGGTCGTTGAGCTTCTGACGCAGGTCTTTCATAAAAGGATGGATTTTTGCGTAGATCACAAACAGTTCGCCGCTGAATCCCGGAGCTAGAAATAACTGTTCATTCAGGACGCCATTGTTCACAAACGATGTGACCATACCCCAGTAGCCGCCCACCTGGCGCAGCCAGTTGTTTTCCTGGGTGCCCATGGCCCATGCAACTTTGAGGAAGTCGTCGGCGCTCTGCGGGAAGAATTCTCCCGCCCACCAGCTACGGGCCTTGCGCATTTCGGCCTCACGCCGCAGGTCATAGAGTTGAATAATCAGCTGAGCGTCGGCTACGGTCGGTTTCTTGGGCATGCATTCCTCCGGGAATCGTTGGATTGTAATTGGAGCAGTGAGCAATGAGCAATGCGATAACCACGAAGCGCACAAAGGTTCACGAAGGAAACTACTTCGTGTTCCTTCGTGTCCTTTGTGTTTTGTGATTTCAGCAGCGAGCTATGAGCTACGAGTCGCCAGCAATGAGTCGCAAGCCATGGCGTTTGCTCATTGCTCACTGCTGTTACGCGCTCGTTGAGGCTGACGCTTCCGGATTCGGAGGAAGCGGCGGGGCAGCGCGCTCGTAGTCGCACTCCTTGTTCGGGCACGCGATCACCGGGCCGGCTTTCAGATTCTTCTCGACCAGATATTCGCTGCCGCAACTCGGACACTTCTCGGCAAGCGGCTTGTGGGCCGAAGTGAACTTACACTTCGGATAGTTGGAGCATCCATAGAAGGTGTTGCCCTTGCGCGCGCGCTTTTCGACCAGGTCGCCGTCTTTGCAGTCGGGACACTTTACGCCGATGTAATTCTGCTTGACGTACTTGCACTCGGGATATCCGCTGCAAGTGGTGAACTCGCCGTAACGTCCATGGCGGATCATCATGTTTCGGCCACACTTGGGGCAAAGCTCGTCGAGCGGGATGTCCGGAACTTTCTTGCCCTGATCGAGGCGGCGCGTGGTCTTGCAATCGGGATATCCCGTGCAAGCCATGAACTGGCCGAAGCGCCCGCGCTTCAGGACCATCACGCGTCCGCAGTTCTCGCAATATTCTTCCGCGGCACCGGTCTCCTGCATATCGGCGGAGTCGAGGTCGGGCAGGTTAATCGGATTTTCTTTTGTGAAGGTGCAAGTGTTGGGATCCTCTTTGTCGTAGGTGCTGCAAGCGTAGAAGGATCCGTGCTTGCCCCACTTGATCACCAGCGGCGCGCCACACTTTTCGCACTTCTCGTCGGTGGGCTTCTCCATCCGCTTGATGTTCTCCATATGCTTTTCGGCATATTTGAGGTCCTTCTGGAATTTCTTGTAGAAATCCGACATCGCGTCTTGCCACTTCTCTTTGCCCTCTTCGATCTCGTCGAGTTCCTCTTCCAGACGGGCGGTGTATTGCAGATCGAAAATGTCGCGGAAATTTTCGACCAGGAGATCGGTGACGACTAATCCGATCTCGGTGGGAACAAACTTGCCACCGATTTTTTGCACGTACTGCCGCTCTTGAATGGTGGTGAGAATCGCGGCGTAGGTGGAGGGGCGTCCGATGCCGCGTTCTTCGAGTTCCTTGACCAGTGAGGCTTCGTTGAAGCGCGGAGGGGGTTCGGTGAAGTGCTGCTCGGGCTTCAGTTCGCGGAGTGTGAGACTCTGTCCGGCTTCGAGCGCGGGCAGCTTGTGCTTTAATTCCTCGTCTTCTTCGTCCTTGCCTTCCTTGGATTCTTCGTAGACTCTGAGGAAGCCGTCGAACTTCATGACTGAGCCGGTCACGCGGAACCAGAATGTTTCATTCCCACTCTTAGCGTCGATATCGACAGTCGTCTGGTCGAATACAGCAGGATTGATCTGCGAGGCAACGAAGCGCTGCCATATCAGCTTGTAGACCTTGAATTCATCTTCTTTCAAGTACTGCTTGATCTGGTCGGGATGGCGCATCGCCGAAGTTGGACGGATGGCTTCGTGAGCCCCTTGCGAATCCTTTTTCTCCTTGAAGGTGTTCGGCGTTTCCGGCAGATAGGTCTGGCCATACTCCTTGCCAACATACTCGCGCACTTCGGCAATGGCCTCGGGCGCGACGCGAGTCGAGTCGGTACGCATGTACGTGATGAGGCCGACAGACCCTTCTTCGCCGAGTTCCACGCCTTCATACAGGCGCTGCGCAATCATCATGGTGCGCTTTACGCTGAAACGGAGCTTGCGGGAAGAATCCTGTTGCAGCTTGCTGGTTGTGAACGGAGGCGCCGCATTGCGGCGGCGCTCTTTCTTGTCGACGGAGCGGACGATCCAGTCTGCTTTTTCCAGAGCGGCACGGATCTTTTCCGCATCTTCACCATTGGTAACTTCAACCTTCTCCTCGCCCTTGCCCACAAACCGGGCGTCAAACGCTGGAGGCTTGCTGGCGGCGAGATGAGCGTCGATCGTCCAATATTCTTTTTTCTCGAACGCCTTGATCTCGCGTTCGCGTTCAACGATCAGGCGAAGGGCGACGGTCTGTACTCGTCCGGCGGAAAGACCGCGGCGGACTTTATCCCATAAAAGAGGAGAGACCTGATAGCCGACAAGCCGGTCGAGCACACGGCGGGCCTGCTGCGCATCTACCAGATTCTGGTCGATGGCGCGCGGATTTTCGAAAGCGGCCTGCACGGCGCGCTTGGTAATTTCGTTGAAGGTCACGCGCTGGATGCGCGGGGGAGCCTCGGGCTCACCCGTCTTTGATTTTGCCTTCTTCGCAGCCTTCTTCTTTTTTCCGCCTTCCTCATCGAGTTCGAACGCCAGGTGAGCGGCGATGGCTTCGCCTTCGCGGTCCGGGTCAGGCGCGAGATAGATGGAGTCCGCCGAGGCCGCCAGCTTCTTCAGCTTGGCGACGACTTTTTCTTTGCCGGGAATGACGACGTAGTCGGTCTCGAAATCATTATTAATATCGACACCGAGAGTGCTCTTGGGCAAATCTTTGACGTGCCCGAGCGAGGCTTCGACAGAGAAGCCCTTACCCAGATATTTCTGGATAGTTTTCGCCTTGGCCGGCGATTCGACAATGACTAAACCTTTTGACAATGGAACCTCTGTTTCTGTTTGGTGCGTTTTTTGAAGCTAGCACGAATGTCAAGCGGGGAACAAGTTACTGGCTGAAAGCTCTTAGCCGTTAGCTCTTAGCCTTTAGCTCCAAAGACGTGGATCGCGAAGTGCTTTTCAGCCGTACTGAGAGCGCCGAAAGCATCTTCATCACTTCGTCCAAGTCTGACCCGAGGCGCGCAAAATCCTCTCTCGCCAGAAATCCAAGATCGTGCGAAAGCAAGAGATGGTAGGAAAGCTCAGCACTTGATCCGAGGGCAATCAGGACAAACCTCGACATCTCTCCATCCGAGCGCCGACCACATCCCTCCGCCAGGTTCGCGGGAATCGAAGATGCAGAACGTCGAATCTGACTGGTCAGGCCAAAGCGCTCATCAATGGGGAATGCCCGAGTAGCGCGATAGACCGAGAGTGTCAGCTTGTGAGACTTCTCCCAAACGTGAAGATCTTTGTAATTTCTCAAGTCAACACCTTCAATTCCATGCCGTTCGATTCAAGCTAAAAGCTTAAGAGCTAACGGCTAAAAGCTCTTCACAAAATTCTTCCCCGGCATCTGTCTTACCTTCCCAGTAAGCTCAAGCTCGAACAGGGCGGCGAAGATTTCCGAGGGAGACATTTGCGATTCCAGCTTCTCGACGAGTTCGTCGATGTGCGTGG